>CAZXSQ010000008.1:0-11600 GCA_964643335.1 uncultured bacterium | reverse complement strand
CATTTTTATAGCTGTATTTGGCGTAAGGACTGTCTTTATGTTTTTTGTAAGCGAAAGCATGGGTTGCCGTTCTTATCCCGATGATGGGTTTGCCGGAATTGATGTAATCCACAATATGTTTCATCTGCTCATCCGGCAGTTCCCGAAAGCGGGTGAAAATCACCATCAAATCCGCATCCTCGAGTTTGTGAAGCCCAGGGATGTTATCGACTTGCTCTGGATTGATGGTTCCATCTTCACGATCGATGGCAAACAGAACCGTGCACTTAAATCCATGATGCTTCGCAAGAATCTTTGCCATCATCGGCATGGATTCTTCCGAACGGTATTCCTCATCACCGGTAACAAAAACAATATGCTTGCCTTGCCCCGGCCCTTCTTTCCCTTCGAGCACGACCCATGGATTATCAGCCGCGTCCACCGCAGCTGCAAATCCCAAAAAACACGCCATACAAATTCCAATAATATACAAATTCGTTAATTTCATAATATCGTTTCTCGCTCCACTCTATGATTTAAAATGACAACATCATTGATTCTAGCATGAAACTTCAATATTCCGAAAAGGGACAAGCTTAAATACATTTCCTTGCATCTGTTACACGTATTGGTTTTAACCCTATTTCACATTAAGATATTATGATATGGATCTGTTTAAGATTGAGACCAACAATAATAGGTAAAGGAGAGAACATATGTCTAAGAAATTCACAATGGGATTGTTGTGCTTGCTGTTGATCGCCGGATACACCGCTTCAGCCCAGGCTCAAGACGGCTGGATCAGTTTATTCGACGGTGAATCGTTTGATGGGTGGAAAAAAGCCGAAGAAAATCAGGATACCTTCAGTATCCAGGACGGTAAAATCGTGGCAAACGGCCCGCGCTGCCATCTCTTTTATGTCGGCGGCGAAGACGCCAATTTCAAAAATTTTGAACTCAAAGTGGATGTTATGACTAAACCGAATTCCAACGGTGGGATTTTCTTCCATACCAAATACCAGGCGGAAGGATGGCCCAAGCAGGGATATGAAGTCCAGGTCAACAACACCTACGAAAGAGACTGGCGTAAGTCCGGCAGCCTCTATAACACCCGCAATATTAGAAAACAATACGCCGACGACAACGAATGGTTCACCGAACACATTATCGTGTGGGGAGACCATGTTGTGATAAGAATTGACGGCGAAACAGTGGTGAATTTCATCGAACCGGAAGAAGCCAAAGATTCCTCCAAATCCTTATCGAGTGGAACATTTGCGCTGCAGGGACACGATCCGGGAAGCACGGTTTACTATAAAAACATCCGTGTAAGACGCCTGCCCGAAACACCGGATTGGAAACCCCTGTTCAATGGCGAAAATCTGAAAGGCTGGGAACAAATCAACGGAAAGGCTAAATATGAGGTCAAAGACAGAGCCATCGTCGGCACCACCGTTGAAGGCAGCCCCAACTCGTTTTTATGTACCAAAAAAGATTACTCCGATTTTGAATTGGAATTCGATGTCAAAGTCGATCCCAGGTTAAATTCCGGAGTTCAAATTCGCAGCCAAAGCTTGGAGAGTTACAAAAACGGACGCGTTCATGGCTACCAGGTTGAGATCGATCCTTCCGACCGCGCATGGAGCGGTGGAATTTATGACGAAGCCCGCCGCGGATGGCTGGACGATCTAAAAGGCCAGGAAGAAGCCCGCGAGGCTTTTAAAAATGGAGAATGGAACACATTCCGTGTCTTGGCAATCGGCGGCCGAATCATGACTTGGGTAAACGGTGTCCCTGCCGCCAACCTTCAGGACGGCATGACCCGCAAAGGATTCATCGGCTTGCAAGTCCACAGTTTCAGAGGCGACTCCCCAGCTCAAGTAAAATGGAAAAACATCCACCTCCGCGACCTCTCGGACATATCATTCAATTAAAAAGAGCACATAGGCGTCCCGCCAGCACCCCAACGCGGGTAAAACAAGGTCCCCGCCTGTATTCCAAATCCCGTAGGGATGACAGCATGTAGCCGTGGGTGTAAACCCACGGCACAGTTCAACCGTCCAACAAACGAACATCAGTCCCCAACACATCAAACAAATTAGCAATCTGCGAAGCATAATTTGTTTTTGCCAGCGCCAGTTTTTGTTGAGCTGAGGCGAGTACACGCTGAGCGTCAACCACATCGATAAAACTGGTCAAACCCTGCCGGTATAAACTTTCCGCCTGAAAAAAACTGCGGTCGCTGGCTTCCACCGCTTTAGCCAGTGAAGCCTGGCGGTCGAGTGACGAAGCCAGCGCAGAAAGTGAGAGTTCCACTTCTTCGATGGCAAAGAGCAGTGTCTCTTTGTACCTGGCCAGGGATTCTTCGGCCTGAGCCTTGGCGATATCGAGTCTGGACTGCCGTGCTCCACCGTCGCTGATCACCTGTTGAATAAGCGCTCCTATTGTCCCAACGAGTAATCCTATACCCGGTTCACCGCTTACCCCTGTCGCTCCAAAGCTTATCCGCTTGGTTAGTTGAAATGCGGGATACCATTCCGCCTCGGCGACACCGATTTCAGCCACCGTGCGTTTGAGATCCGCCTCGGCCTGGCGTACATCTGGACGGAGTGACAGCACTTCTAAAGGTACCATTTCCGGAATTTGGCCCTTGTAGGTTGGAATATCTTTTTCTGTTTTCAGCAATATATCATGCGCACCAGGAAACTGGCCGGTCAGAACCGCCAGGCGGTTTCGCGAGTTGATCAAGGATTCCTCCAATGGAGGGATATCCGATCGTAAATTCGCAACCGCCGCTTCCGCCCGTTTTAAATCGAGTTCAGGAGCAAGCCCGGCTTTGAAACGGCTTTGCACAATTGCCAGGGTTTGCTCTTGTAACTTTACAGATTCTTTCAAGAGGGCCAGCTGCCGCTGGTTTCCACGCAAGCGTAAATATTCACTCGCAACATCGGCACTCACCGAAAGAATGACGCCCCGCAGTTCAGCACTCGCCCCTTCCACGGCGGCACGCGCAGCGGTTACTTGTTGATTGACCCGCCCGGATACATCCACAGGCCATACGAGATTAAATGTTCCAAACAAATCAGCAGCTGCGGATGAATCATCGTCTTCTCTATATTCCTGACGTCCCTGCACACTGGAATCTACATCCACGCTGGTACGAATAGCATCCCTTGAATCTACCAGACGTAAACGTGCGATGGATTCTTTCAATCGCGCAACAGAACGTGCGATGGCGTAATTGTTGTTGAGCGTCTCATCCACCAGTTCATTCAAAATAGGATCGGAAAAACCATGCCACCAGTTTTTAGGAAGCGCTCTATTGATTTCTTCTTGAGGTACTTTGGCAATTTCATTAAACACATTCTGTGAAACAAATTGCTCGGGTGCATCTACGTTCGGTGGAATATATTTCGGTCCGGTAACACAAGATGATAAAACGAAAAGAAAACCGATACAACCTATTATTTTGGTCCAATGCATTACATTATTTCCCCAGTTGCCAATTTACCTTCACGTGCTGCTTGTTGTAATTCATTTTCAAGACGCTGACTTGCATGAACACGGGTTTTCACATAAGGCGCTATCAGCGAATAGCCCAAAGGTGTAAGATACAAAGTAAACAAAGAGGACAGCCCCAGTCCGCCAAACACCACCCAACCAATCGCACTGCGCGCTTCCGCTCCAGGACCTTCGCTCAAAATAAGGGGCAAACTCCCCAGTACTGTTGAGAGAACTGTCATGGCAACCGGCCGCAATCGTACCTGTACGCCTTCCATAATAGCATCATGAACACTTCTTCCTTCATCTCGCAATTGATCCATGAATTCAACCAACAAAATTGCATTTTTAGTCATCAGCCCCACCAGCATCACCAAGCCGATCTGACTATACAAATTAAAACTTTGCCCCGATAAGATGAGAGCAAAAATAGCAGCCGCCAATCCAAAAGGAACAGTGAAAATAACAATTAGCGCACTGGCTGCACTTTCAAATTGTGCGGCCAAGACAAGGAACACCACCAAAATAGCGATCAAGAAAGTCATTGCCACTTCATAGTTGTTCTCATCCAATGTGGCCGCCTCTCCCAGAAACAAAACACCAATGCCGGGAGGCAAAACATCCGACGCAATCGTTTGAACCTGACGCATAGCATCACCCAGAGGAGTACCAGGTGTAAGACCGATGTCAACATTGATGGCCCGCCGCTGCGCATGACGGTCCAGTTCACCTGCAACCCCCGCTTCTTCAATGGTGACCAGCGACGTTAACGGAATCAATTCATCATCTCTATTAGGGATAAATATATTCAGCAGATCATCGGGATCGTTGGCAGCACCCTGTATCGAACCCACCATAATAGGAACGGATTCATCCTCAATATTCAAATCTACAACATCGTATTGATCCACCATTACCCGTAAGGTTTGTGATATTTCGTCAAGAGAAACTTTGAGATCATTAACCCGCTCTCGATTGATGCTGAAGGAAAGTTCAGGCTGAGATGTGTTGTAGTCGATGCGTATGTCTTCTAGATTGGGCAGCCGCTCAGTAACGGCGGCAGCGAGTTTATCCGCAGCGGCTGAAATTTCATCATAATTGTTTCCAAGAAGCGCCAATTCCAGACCCGAACTTGTACCACGCACCCCCAAGCTGTTTCCACTGAAAATACGAACTTGGGCACCTGGTATCTTTATTAATTTTTTGTTAATCTCTTCTTCCAATTCCATTTGGCTGATGGTACGTTCTTCCCACGGTTTCAGGACGGCAAAGGAGAAGCATCGATTTTTGTCATAGAAGCCAACAACAGTGAATATGTCAGTTATAATCCCTTTATGTTTATAGGGATAAAGAATGGACTCCAGGATTTCCGCCTGACGATCGGCATAGTTGAGAGAAGCACCATCCGGTCCCGTTAGCATGATCCGTAACATCCCCCGGTCTTCCTGGGGCAGCAGTTCCTGGTTGACCTGTTTCATGCCAATCACTCCAGCCCCCGCTAAAACCACCGCCATGCTAAGCGATACGTGTGGAATACTTAAGAAAAACCTCAAGGTGCTGAAGTAAGCGGCGCTAAGAGCATTTCCTAAACCGGCCAAAGTTTGATTGATCTTTCTCTTGAATGCGCTTTGTCTGGTTTGATCGGGCAGGCGTGAAGCAAGCATCGGACATATAGAAATCGCCACCAAAGAACTGATTGATACCGCTACAGCCAGGATCAATCCAAACTCACGAAACATCCGGCCTGTCTGGCTGGGCAAAAAAGCGATGGGCAGGAAGACGGAAATCAGCGTGACGGTTGTTGCGATCACTGCGAAAAATACCTGCTTCGTCCCTAACACAGCAGCGGCCATCGGTTCCAATCCCAGGCTGCGGCGGCGTTGGATATTTTCAAGTACCACAATGGCATCATCGACAATCAAACCGGTAGCCAAAACCAGCGCGAGCAGCGTCAGCAGATTGATAGAAAAGCCCAGCAGCCAAATGGCGGCCACCGTTCCAATTAAAGCGACAGGCATGGTCACTGCAGGAATCATGGTGGCACGCCACTGACCAAGAAAAAGAGCGATCATAACCAGCACAATCCCCACGGCAAACAACAGACTGAAAACCACTTCGTTAAGCGCACCTTGAATGAAAACAGCATCGTCCGAGGTTTTGCTGACCCGAAAATCCTTGATTCTACGGTTGATCTCTTCCAAACGGCGATCAACTGCCGAGGAGATAGCGATGGTGTTCGATCCCGCCTGGCGAACGATCCCCATGCCAATCACCACACTGCCATTGAGCATGGAGTAGGATTCCGCTTCCTCCGGACCAAAATAAACCACCCCAATATCCCGCAGCCGAACCGAGTTACGAATGTAGAGTTCTTCGATCCGTTTGGTTTGAATGACCGACGCATAAGCACGAACGATCAATTCCTGATTATCAGATTCATAACTGCCGGCAGGAACATCGAGGCGGGCATTGCGCAGTGTGGAAATAACATCACTTACAGAAATTTGTAGTCCAGCCATGCGCGCGGGATCCAACAATACACGCAGCACTCTTTGCTGATCTCCGTTTAAACGAACATCGGCCACACCGGGAATTGAAAGCAGATTGGGGGCGACATCCTTTTCAACCCGCTTCGCCAGTTCCTCTTTGGTAAGCACATCGCTGGTTGCTGAAATATAGATGATGGAGTCCGCATTATCATCCGCTTTGACCACAAACAGGTTTTCAATATCATCCGGCAATTCCCTCTGTTTGCGGCTAATGGCTTCACGGATATCATTGGCGGCGTCATTAATATCGATATGAGGCTGAAACTCAACATGAATGCGCATGTTGTTTTCTTCACTGGATGCCCTGATATTTTTTACACCTGAAACACGCGCGATCGCCCCTTCGATAATACTGGTTACCTCACTGTCCATGGTCTCTGGTGAAGCCCCTATGTAATTGGCCCGCACTGAAACCACAGGGATATCGACATTGGGAAGTTCACGAACATCCACACCCATCAAACCGGCAACACCCGCCAGAATGATCAACAGGTTCATAACCACGATGAGCACAGGACGGCGCACACCCAAAGATGTTAAACCTTCAGAAAATTGTGTCATTGTATATTAATCTCGTTATTGCTCTCAAGAATGTTGGCCATTCCGGTGATGATGACTTCCCGGCCCGGTTGCAGGCGCTGCAAACCTTCCACGGCTACCGGCTCTTTTTCCAAAAAGTCACCTTCCACCAGCACATTACCCGCTGTTCTTGCAATGACGCGAACTGGAATCTTATGTGCCGTATTATCGCGAATGATCCAAACAAAAGATCCCTCACGCCCCCACTGCAGAGAAATTTCCGGCACCGCCGGATAAGAAGGCCCATGAATTTCCAAACGAGTAACAAAGGACATTCCCGGTCGGAGAAGGTCCTCTTCATTTTTGATGTTTGCGCGGGCTAAGATTGTTCGTTTTTGAGGATCGATCCTGCTTTCCAATGCATTGATTCTGCCTGAAAATGTACGTTCCGGATAGGCCGGTGTGGTGGTAATGACGGTTTGATTTTGCTGCAACGCCCCCGCTAATTCTTCAGGGACTTCAAAATCCACTTGCAGAATTGTACGATCGTCAAGGCTGGTGATCAGTGTATTGCTATCCACCCGGTCACCGGGATCGACAAGCGGCAAACCAACAACGCCATTAAATGGTGCTCGAATCTTACATTCTTCCAAGTCCAGTTTGGCTTGATCAAGTTCAACCTCGGCAACATCCACTGCCGCACGGGCCGAATCCACTTCATGCCCCATCTTTTACCGCAAGTTCATACCGATTGAGGAGGCTTTTGGCTTCCTTAAGCTTCACCTCGGCCATTTTCACAGCCAGTTTCTCCTCGCGGTCATCCAATTGCACCAGCACCTCACCTGCTTCAACATTGTCCCCGGCTCTGAAATTCACCGTCAAAATTTCCTCAGAGACAGCAGGATAGATTCTAACCGATTGTTGTGCCCGTCCCGTCCCCAGGGCTTCGAAAACACGGTCATTTGACATTACTTTCACAGGCGCAGTGATCACCCGAACCGCCGGTGTGCTTGTACCCGTTTCCTCTATATGGGTAGCGGGTTGTGAAGAAAAAGAAGCAACCACCATCTCCCACTTCCAGATCAGCAAAATTGTTGCGATCAAAGTAAAAATAAAAAATATACGCCCTAAAATAATATCACCTGCTTTCCCGACATAAAAATAAGGGGATTATCTCTCAATCCCACACAATCCACTCATAAATTCCCGCAGAATATTCATCCTGAAGCTTTGCTTCCAAACGTATCTCATCCGTAAATACCGGTTTGAATCGCACGCGGTTGAATTGATCGTTTAAAGTAGTGTATGGAGTAAAGTTTGATACCTTTTTCCATTTGTCTCCATCTTTCCATAATAAGTTCCATGATTTAGGGACTCGGCAACCTTCTTTCTCATCGTCCTCGAACCAATAAACCAGGCTCCCTGAAATCCGCCTGGGGAATTCAAACCTGTAATTCACCCATTCTTCGGTTCCTTCATGTGGCAGCCAAGTGAAATACCTTATTTTATCACTGTCGTTATCTCTCGGATAATCCCCATCCCGCAGAGCCTCAAGACTTCCGGCAATATGGGATGCGGTCGAGGACAAGGGGGGAGGAAGATGCTCCCATTTAACCGCTTTAGGACCTTCCCCCACGTGGGGAAAAGCCGTGATCCTCAGCCTAGCACATCCCATTGGTATCAACGTGATTTCTTCTTTGGGTTCAGCAGTTTTCACTGGACTGGGCTGCAAACGGCCAACTAAACTACCCAATATCTCCCATTCAAGAATTCGTTTACCGTAGGTATGAATCTTGATCGGGGCATTCTGCAGATCAAAAGGCTGTGCAGGCAGCGGCCCTTCCTTGCGCGTGATTCGGTAAGCTAGTTGGCTCTGGTTTTCATCCAACACCAAGCCATAATTCCAAGGTGATTCGGGATACACTTCCCAAACCGGCCACCGCTCCGTACCACCTACATTTTTCCATTCCTCCTCGATCTTTAGTGAGTAAGTCAAAGGCCCTCGATTAACCGATACGGCATTTTCATTATCCGGCCATTTTTTGAGCTGAACCCGCATAGGCAGTTCAAGCCGGACTTTATCATTATTTTGCCATGTTTTTTCCAAGACAACAAAACTCCCCGGTCGAAGGTTTTTAGCTGTTGATGACTCGTTGACATAAACTTGTGCGTTTAAACACCACTCAGGAATGCGAAGCATCAATGGAAAATGTTCAGGTTTCGAAAGTTGTAAAGTAAAATCAATAATTTCTTCAAATGGGTAATCGGTTTCCTCAATAATTCTGACCGTTGATCCACTCCCCACTTTCGCCTCGACTTCACAAGGCGAGTAAAGAACAGCAGCCAGACCATTATCCCGTGCAGCCATCCAAAGATGCTCGGTGAAATATGGCCATCCTTGAGAAACATTATGCTGGCAGCAGCGGTACCGCCAGGGCGAATAAGCCAACATACAGCCGCCGTTTTGCAGTCCTGGGCTTTTGTTCTCCGAGTCCAGCAGCACCATATTCGGCGCGGTTAAGTAATGCAGACCTTTCAAATCAGGCGTCATGGCGGCGGGAAGGGAATTGAAAGCAATTTCCTCACACCGGTCGGAATAAACAGGATTCCCAGTGATACCCAATAAAATCTCATTTGAGCGCATAAACTCCACCATCGAGCACGACTCCGCCGCCTGCCTCGGTCCGGTATAACCGGGACGGCAGTTTTCATCCGCCCCAAACATCCCGCCCGGCACCTGCCCGAACAATTCCATAACCGTCCGGTAATTTCGCTCCGCCGCCTGGAGATGAATCGCTTCCTTGGATTGTTGAAAGTACTGCGCCGGTTCCCGGAAACACTGGGTAATGTTCACCCCATGCCAACTAGCAATCCCCGCCGTCCAATCGGCGGTGCACTCATGGTTTTTCTTCGCCAGTTCCAACAGCCATACACCACCCGTACGGTTGTAAAGCCAGTAAATGCTGTGAAGATTATCCCCGCCCCGTATTTTTTGCCAACTCCCTGGCAGAAAATCCTCACGCGGCAATTCCAACTGCCAGCGGAAATATTTCGTCATCAAATCAATAACCCGCTCATCACCGCTGAATTCATAATATGATTTCAACACATCCAGCATGATCATATTCGGCCACACATCTAGATTCCGCTTGTTGGCACGCGGCCCGAAATACCCGTCGTCCTCCTGGCTTGCAATCACTGCATCAATCCATGTTCGTGCTTCCTTGATAATCTGCTCATCGTTCAACAAATACCCCAAATCACCAAAACCTTTAAGCCAGTAGGGCAGTTCCTCCCAGCCACGTTCGCCTCTACCGTTTGGGTCCATCCACGCACTGTTTTTCTTTTGGCACCATTTACTTAGCTCCGTCAAATGACCGAACATGCCTTCGCTCATCAGAACCAGCTGATGCCGAAGCCATCCTGCCGGTTTAACCGAGCCAACCGGAAGCTTCATGAGTGGATTGGTCAGCAAAGGAACTCGATTGGCGGTATAGAAATCGTTCGTTCCTTTCGCCGGGGGTGAGGGTAGAGTATATATTTTGATCTCCATGTTATGTTCGCTTTTTTCACAAGTGCTTTGTAATGGAATAAAAATCATAAATGTCCAGAAAAATAAGGGCAGGAGTGTTAGATTTTTCCCTCTCATTGTTTCTTCCTTTCTCTTTTCCGTTACTTGGACTTCGATTTATTCAATCTTTATGTAATCATAGAGATGAATTCACTCTATTATCTGAAAGTAGAATGGATTTAAAAAGGGTTGATTGACAATCGAGTCAATGTAATTGAAAATACATAAAACAAAAAATGAGAGGAGATTAAAGATGAAAAAGATTTTTTCGATTTTCTTTCTGGCGATAATTTCGGGTTGTATGCTTCTTGCTTCACCGGCGATTGCGTTTGACTACCCGCCCCGGTTGAATGTAGGTGGTTTTGTTGTGGCTCCGCAAGCCTACAGTTTTAGAGCATACAGTTTTTGTGAAACGGTGGAGAAGGCCAAAGAAGTGGGCTGTAACGCAGTCGAGGCCATGGAAGGCCAGCCATTGGTAGCCACTGAAGATACCCCTTTGAGTTACAAGGCTTCACCCCGAGTGTGGGCAAAAGCCAAAATGAAATTGGAAGAAACCGGCGTTCAAATTGTCAATTATTACTTCCACAAATTGCCCAGTGACGAAGCCGAAGCACGCAAAGTCTTTGATTTTCTTAAAATTATGGACATACCCGCTATTACCTCCGAGCCGGACGAAAACGCTTTGGACATGATCGAAAAGTTAGTAAAGGAATACGACATCCGGCTTTGCATTCACAACCATCCGAACTGGGGCCGCAACCCGGATTACAAATATTGGAACCCAAATCATGTACTCGAATGCGTCAAAGGACGTGACCGTCGTGTGGGCGTCTGTGCCGATGTTGGCCACTGGGTACGCTCCGGTATAAACGCAACACATGCACTTCGTGTTTTGGAAGGACGAATCCTCAGCTGCCATCTGAAGGATGTTCCCGAATTTGGCGTGCTGGATTCCGAAGATGTCGTCCTCGGTGAAGGCGTAGTCAACATAGAGGCTATATTGGATGAATTAAACCGCCAGGGATTCAAAGGCACCTTAACCATCGAATATGAAAAAGACCCTGAATACAACCAGGAACAAGTGGCTCAGTGTGTCGAATTTGTCCGCGAATACGGCGAAAAACATTTTGAATGATCCCAATCCATAATACAATGAATTAGTTCAATAGTATCTATTAATTCCATCCTGCAAAAACGGCGGTTTTCAAACCGCCCAAAAAGTTGGCGGGAAAAACCTAGGCACTGAGAAATTCATCAGGGGGAGGTGTAAGCCGGATTTTGTCGCGGGTGATCATTCCTCTGGGGCCGCTGTTGCCAACGGTCTCAAGCTGCCTACCCGAGAGTTCACCGCTGTTGAGGCGGGTCGGCGCGAGCCACGCCTTCTCTTCTACTTGGCATTGCTCCGGACGGGGTTTACCGTGCCGGTCCGGTCACCCGGAACCGCGGTGGGCTCTTACCCCACCGTTTCACCCTTACCTGCG
>CAZXSQ010000007.1:22299-32396 GCA_964643335.1 uncultured bacterium | reverse complement strand
GGAAAAGATGATAAAAATCCGCGCCCAACTGGCGGACAAAAAGGGGTATAACACATGGGCGGATTATAAAACCGAAGTGAGGATGGCGAAAAACGAACCGGCTGTGCGCAATTTCTTGAAAGAACTTTATACCGGGTTGCAGCCGAAATTCGAGGAAGAACTCAACGCCTTTGCCCAGATCAAAGCTGAAGAAACTGGCGAGGAGAATCCAACCATACCCATTTGGGATTGGCGTTATTTCCGTAACCGTCTCATGCAGGAAAAATATCAGGTCGACATGGAGGCCCTCAAAGTTTATTTCCCATACGAGGAAACTCTCGATGGCATGTTCAATGTCTATGAAACCATTTTTGGATTAAAGATTGAACAGGTGGAAAATGCAAATGCCTGGCACGAAGACGTGACACTACATGCCATTTCCGATGCCAAAACAGGCCAGCCGCTAGGTTTGATTTATTTGGACATGTTCCCCCGGACAGGAAAATTCAACCATTTCGCGATGTTTGATATGATTAAGGGTAAACGATTATCGGAAGACTTATATCAGCGTCCAACCGCAGCGCTTATCTGCAATTTTCCTCCGCCGAGTGAAGATAATCCCTCTTTGCTTAAATACAACGAAGTAGAAACACTTTTCCATGAGTTCGGACACGGGCTGCATGAAATTCTAACACAAGCCACATACAGCCGTTTTGCCGGAACCAATGTGCCGCGCGATTTTGTCGAGGTTCCTTCTCAAGTGCTGGAATACTGGCTGGAAAGCAAGAAAGTACTGGATACGTTTGCCGCCGATTACCGTGACCCGTCCAAGAAATTTCCTTCGGAAACACTGGATCGAATCATCGAATCCAACAAAGCCACTATCGGTACGTTCTACCGCAGGCAGTTGGCTTTCGGGATGATTGATATTACCTACCATTCCTTGGAAGATGATCAAATTCCTTTCGATGTCGTCAAAAAATCGAATGACATTTTAGCGGAAATATTCATTCAGGTTCCGGATAACACAGCCTTTGTCGCCTATTTTGGCCACCTGGCAGGATACGACGCGGGCTATTACAGTTATGCCTGGTCCGATGTCATCTCAGCCGATCTGGCGATGCAATTTGAAAAGGCATCCGGCGGTTATCTCGATACTGATTTGGGTATGAAACTGAGAGAAGAAATCTTTGAACCGAGTGATTCACGCGATCCCAATGAATCGATCAGGGCTTTTCTTGGCCGCGATTACTCCTTTGATCCTTTCCTTAAAAAGATTGGGGTGAAGTAATTACTGTAATCCATTCAATATAGACTGGTAGAGAATTTACTCCTTTTTTGATAGAGTGTCTTATGTAGCACTAATGATGCAGGCGGGACGCCTGCGTTACCCGTTTAACGGCGCAAGCGGAGACGCTTGCTTTACCTGTTTATCATGACCGGGTGGCAAGGGCATGGCGTCAGCCAGCCCTTGCTGATAGCGGCACAATGTAAAGTTGTACCAAGAACGGAACGACGACGGGTGGCAAGAGCACCGGATAGGTGCAAGCGGGACGTTTGATCTACCCGGTCTTGCGGGCAGGGATGTCCGCGCTCCAAAAAGGAGGAACATATGTGGTTGGGATTGCTGCTACTCATTGCGGTTTTGTTTATTATTCTGGCAACGGCCAAGTTGAATCTGCATCCGTTTCTTACACTGCTGTTTGCAGCACTAGGATTTGGCCTGTTTGCCGGTATGCCCTTGCAAGAAATTGTCAATTCCATCAACGATGGATTCGGTGACACGCTGGGATATATCGGCATTGTCATTATTGCCGGGACCATCATCGGTGTTTTTCTGGAAAAATCCGGCGGCGCTTATACCATGGCCGAATCCATTTTAAAGCTGACAGGCCGGCGTAACGTTCCATTGGCCATGGCCATCATCGGTTATTTTGTGTCGATACCAGTTTTTTGCGATTCGGGTTATGTCATTCTTACACCATTGAATAAAGCGCTGGCAAAAAGAGCCAAAATATCCTTGGCCGCCTGTGCAGTAGCCCTCAGCTTGGGTCTTTATGCTACCCACACCATGGTACCGCCCACGCCCGGCCCCATCGCTGCGGCGGGTTTGCTTAAAGCCGATCTTGGGCAAGTTATTTTTTATGGACTGATCGTCAGCATTATCGCTTTGATTGTGGGTTGGATTTATGCAGTGAAAGTAGCAGGTCGTGTCTACATCGATCCACAGCCGGATCTGACCGAAGAAGAACTCACACAAAAAATAAGTCAGTCACCTTCCGCTGCCAAAGCGTTCATTCCAATACTACTTCCCATCGTTTTAATTGTTTTGAATTCAGTAGCCTCTTTTCCAACGCATCCATTCGGAACTGGCAAACTCAAAACTGTTCTCGAGTTTATTGGCAGTCCTGTCATTGCTTTATTAATCGGTGTACTAACAGCCTTTTTCCTGCCAAAGAAACTGGATAAGACCATGCTATCCAATTCAGGCTGGGTGGGTGAAGGATTGTTGAATGCAGCCATCATTATCATGATCACTGGTGCAGGTGGTGCTTTCGGCAAGGTATTGCAAAATTCAGACATCGCCACAGCGATTGGTAAACCTTTAGCGGATTTAAACATCGGCATATGGTTACCTTTCCTCATTGCAGTCGCCATAAAGACGGCACAAGGCTCATCCACGGTCGCCATTATCACCACGGCAACTTTAATGCAGCCTCTTATGGATCCACTTGGTTTTACTACGACAGCAGAAACCGCACTGGTGGTGGTTATGATTGGCGCTGGTTCAATGTTTGTCTCACACGCCAACGATAGTTACTTTTGGGTGGTGACTCAATTTTCCAAAATGGATGTGCTTACCGGATACAAACTATATTCTCTGGGAGGCGTACTGGAAGGATTGACTGCTGGGATTGTGGTTTGGATGCTTCATTTATTGATTGTCTGATTCTTGTACATTCATTCGATAGCTCATGCAAAAATAAACATGGAAATATATCCAACCTTTTATTATAATAAGTAATGTAACGCCGCCGTCTCAGCGGCTATCTTAAAAGAGCCGGCAGGATGCCGGTGTTACGTTACAGGAACATATATGTCGCTTAAATAAAGGATAAAAATGGCACAATCAACTCTTCAATATTTCTCAGACGAATCTGGTGAGGTGAAAGCCGTCATCGTTCCCATCGAATTATGGCGGGAAATAGAATCGGAGATCGAAACCTCTTATCTACTCGAAAATGAAGTTATGAAGAAAAGATTATTAGAAGCCAAAAATCGAGATAAAGGTATTCCTCTTGAGGTAGTTCGTGAAAAACTTGGAATTTGACCAACATGCTTTTGAAGACATAATTTGGTGGGTTCAAACAAATCCATTCACAAATCCTTCACCTGAAGGTTTTCAAATGAGGAATAAACATAAATCCGGTCATACTTTTCATGCGGTGACGATCCCAGAACTTGAAATACAGGTGTATGATTTGATTGTATGATACTTTTTTCAATGCCTACAATTTCCCCAACGTTCGATTCCAATTAATCGGTCTTATTTCATCCACAATCCACTCGCGCATCGCTTGACCTTGCTCTGTTTGCTGCGGATAAGACATGAATTCCAATTTCAAATCAAGAGAGCGAACCAGCCTTCTGGTAATGGCTGGCCAGACTAAACCAAGATCACCGATGATAGGAATGCTGTTTGGAAGACGTGCGAAACCAGACATCTCCATCCGGAATGGAATGTTGAATAATTTCGTTTTCGGCTGGCCGTGGGCAATGGCTTCCTGCACCTGGGCGCCATCTCTTTCAACCAGCCAGGCTTGATTTAGAGCCGGATCCAGATCGATACGAATCAGGTTTTTTCCTTCGAGTGAATAGGTGAAATGTCCCTGCCAGGCGGACCAGAGTCCATGCCCGGTATAACGTTCCAAAGGCCCGTCATGGATTTCTTGGGTCAATGCCACCCCCGATTCGATAATTACATCGGCTTCGTTCAACAAGCGCGCCAACCGATTCGCCCGTTCGGTTATTGAGATACTGTCACCGATGCATACCCCCACCATCCCGCCGCCTATTAATTGTGGAATGCTAACTATGACAGGGAGACCTCGTTGTGCAGCCATTCCGATCATGGTTCTTTCATCCGCTCCAAGCCCTGCAATCTCCTCAAAGGACTTGCCGTAAGAACGGGCAAGCATTGCGATTTCCATAGCCAAACGCTCAAGCCAAAGCCCTGCGGGATACCCTAAATTGCCAGCCGCTTTTATGATCGTGGTTCCTTCGGCCTGGTTTAGCCTATCTATAAGTTCTCGATCAATAGGCATATAGCCCGTGATGGCCTCAAGAAATTCACCAGTCATTTCCGTCAATTCAAACTCACCGCCATAGGGCAAATAAAAGGAATCAACGCCCACAGATTCTCCACAGCATCGTTTGACTTTATCCAATGTTCCGCCCATTTCGTGAGCAATAACAGCGGAACTTGTCGTGACGCCGTCAATTACTCCCAATCGCATCAATTCGGCAATTAAAGTTGTAACACCTTCATGAAGATTCGGACCACTGCCGGTAACCACCACAACTTTTTTACCATTTTCTTTTGCTGTAACAATTAAATCGGCTGATCGTTCGATCCGTTCCAGCGTTTCAACATCCAAGGATGCTTCAAGTTTTTCAACAAAGCGCAGGCCGTTCTGATTCATACCATCCTCAGTTTTATACTCAATTCATTCAAGATTTCTCTCGCGAAGCATGGCTTCCGCCCGCCGAATATCCTCTTCTGTATCCACACTGAAACCATGAAAATCATTGTCCCTGCATTGTGTTTCGACAACACGCAGACGGTATCCGTGTTCAAGCACCCGCAGCTGTTCCAAAGATTCAATTTGCTCGAGAGGAGCCGGAGAAAGTGCCGCAAATTTGATTAAAAAATCTTTTGTATAGACATACAATCCTATATGTTCATATACATTGTGCGGAATGTCATTGTTCGGAAAGGGGATCAAGGATCGGGAGCTGTATAATGCATTCCCATTTAAATCGACAACTATTTTAACCACTCCTGGGTCATGAAGATCCTCGGGCTTAATGATAGGATGCATCAATGTGCAGATTGGGAGTGAATCATCTTTCAGCAACGGTTGGACGCATTCGCTAATCATCAAAGGATGAATGAAGGGTTGATCACCTTGGATATTAACTACAATATCCGCTTCGATGGATTGAACTGCTTCAGCCAGCCGGTCAGTTCCACTTTGACAATGAGGAGATGTCATAATGGCCCTGCCGCCGAATGATTCAACTTCCGAAAAAATGCGTTCGTCGTCAGTCGCTACATATATCGTATTCAGACAGGAGCACTGAACGGATCTCTCATAGACTCTTTGAATCATGGTCTTATTGAAAATCGGTTTAAGTGCTTTTCCTTCAAGCCGGGTTGATCCGTAACGCGCCGGAATAATTCCAACCACATTTTTTTCTTCCATATTCGTTGTTCTTTATATGCTTTTAGAATGATTTGTTTTGTAAAGAATCATAGCCGCCGCTGTGTGCTAGGCGGCGGCTATGGTCGAAAAAATTGCTTTGTATTAATCAATCGATTTCACTAAAAAACAGGTAAAACCCTTTTCCCTTTTTTGTAAAGTGGTTCAACCACTCCCTCTTTACTGACCTATCCAATCCACTACCGCTGTCGGTGTTTCCCCCAAAGCCCATTGTACACATCTCTGCAATAACGCTTTTCCATCCGGTGTCATGTATTCAAGCAACACAACCCATTGCATTGGATGTTCCGCTCCGTTCACCGGACGTACATTTCCTCCCCCATAAAAAGGCATTACCCGGCGTGCAGGTGCGGTAGTTCCATCCGCCAAAGCATCGCCTTCTTCAACAACAGCAATAGCCGCTTTGCTGGGATCAGATGTCCATACCGCAAGCACCTGTGTTCCTGAGCCGGCATTATCCACCATATCAGAAATTCCCTGCCAAGCCTGCCCCAGATCGGCGGGAGGTCCATCCGGACCGTCTCCATACAAAACAACTTCCTCAGGCAATCCCCTTGTTAGCTCATGATTCTTCCCAATGTCGGTCAGTGTAATAGTTCTTGCATCCTCACCGGATACTTCTCCACTTTGATCCCCATTGAAAATGAAGGTTGATCCTATTTTATTGTCCCGCGACCCGAGATTAACATGTTCGCCTTGTATAACAGGAACGGGAAGTTCTTTGACCGCCGGTCCAATGGATGACCAGCATGTTCCCGTATTCCATAACAGAGCATACCCCTCATCTTGCAGAAATGTCGGATAAGCCATATAAAGCCCACTATCGACAAATGTAAAGTAATCGGCGTCATCACCAGGTGCAAATGGCACTTCGCCATCGTTGAGCATATACTGAAGGACATAATCGGGCATGAGAACGGGGAAATACCCCCATTGCTGTAAATAATATCTTACATATTCATCATCCATGGAAAAATGCTGCATGACTGCAAAGTCTCTATCGATTTCATTTCCTTCACTACTTGGCGCCCATGAAATCCGGCCGCAAATTGCGATTTTCTTGGGTTGAGCATCTGCGGCTACTACGCTAATCGCCAATAGTATGACGATCAAAGATATAAGTTTTTTCATCATCGTTTCCTCCTCTTTTTTGAATTCAGCACTAAAAACCACCTGAATCTTATGCAGTCTATTTCTTTGAATTCCCCTTGCGCTCATGTAAGAAAATAAGCCACCCCCTTTCTTTGTATGTTAAACCACAAACAAATGAAAACGTTCCCATATAAAAAATTTCCACTGTATACTTATCCATCCTCAATGATGTTACGGATATGACCCACCATAATTTCAACGGCTTTCCCGATATCCCGCTGTTCCATAGCCTCAACCAGTTTTATATGATCCTCCATATCTTTTTTTGTAGGGAGCATTCTGTGCAGACCATCCACTGAAGACTCATTGAAATACTCCACCAGGATTGAGTGAACTTGTTCAGTGAATTCACAACCTGCAGCGTTGAAAATGATTTGGTGAAACTCGACTTCGAGCTGCGCAATCCTTTCTTCCACTTCCCTTGTCATCGGTCGCTTTGATTTAAACAATGTATTCATCTTTTGCGCTAACTGCCGCATACGTCCAATTTGGGTCGCCGTTACTCGTTCTACAGCCAATGGAATTGATCCCACCTCAAGTACAAAACGCATATGACACAGTTTGGACCAAGAAACTTTATCCCCCGTCATCGGGGCTAAAACTTTAGTAATAGCATTAATGGCGTCACTGTTACTCACACATAAGCCAAGTCCCTGACGGCTTTCTACTATCCCTAATCCCCGCAGCTGCCCTACCGCCTCCCGGATAACGGTCCGCGAAACCCCGAATTGCTTGGCCAGCATACTCTCTGTCCCCAATACAGTTCCTGGAGGTTTTTGTTCCTGCCGTATCCACGAACAAAGCCGATCAGCAATTTCTGTACTGAGTGCGTTACGGGAAAGCGGCAAATCAGGTAGTTCCGATGATTTTTTCATACTCCCCTACATTAAATAATATCAATATACATTCGATTGTATGATAATGTACCACACAATTTAAGAAATTTCAAGGGAAAAATTAACTATTTTATTTTGGATTAAGATTTGGATTGAACGCATAGCCAAGGAGGTGCTAAGACGCAGAACAACAAAAACTACTTTGCGCCTTCGTGTCTTGGCGGCTTTGCGTTCATTGCGTTCAATAAATCCCTTTTATTCTGCCTTAACGGATTCTTTCAATTGCTCAAGATCAATTTCGTCTTGCAGTAAAGAAACGGATATGACCCAACGGGGAGAGATGGTTGCTCGGGTACGTTTTTCCCACTCTTCTTTTGTTTCATCCGGTAATCTTGGGTGACAAGTGGTGCAGGTACCGTGTAAGGGACGATTAATTTTTTCAGCAATTTCTTTATGACACGTCACACAAATGCCGTGCATGGCATCAACATAACTTGAGGCGATATAATCTTCCATCACCAATGGAGTATTTTCCACTTCCAAAGCAAGATTCGTTTCCTGATTGTGGCATTCTTCACAATCTTTGGCGGTTGAAGACGTTTTGTTAACTCCGGGAGGATGACACTGTGCACAGGATTCATTTCCGCCCAGCCATTCCTGATGCTGCTCGTGATCAAAAATCGATCGCGTCAAATAGACATCCTCATGACATGCAGCGCAGGAAGATTGTTTATCTTTCGGTAGTTTGGCGTGATGACAAATGGCGCAAGATTGCTCTTCCCCCAAACTGTTCTCATGCTTTTGATGATCGAAATTGACCAAATACCCATCCCGGTTACCGTCGATTTGAAGCACATCCTGGCCACGGGCTTCTCTGGCTGTCGTTTCAGTCAATCCCTTGTTGGCCAAAGAATTAAACGGCATCAGAGCAAAACCAAATGCAGCGGCGACGATGAACGCCATGGAGTTTTTTCGAGTTCCGCCTATTGGAGGTTCTCCTAACCAGACGGTTGTAATGGGATTAAACTGAGGGGGAGTATAAGGCTGTTTTTCGATATCCTCCGGCGGCATTTCCCAAATATTGAAATTCTCGACAGCATAGAGAAAAATTAAGATAGCGGCGGAAACAACTCCCGCGCTGATAGCGATCTCAGTCCAGGCAGGAATATAATTGGTGGGCGTCGAGCCAAGCATGACGATACCGCCTACATTCAGACGATTCAAGACAAATCCAGCGACACCAAAGGACGCCCCAACACTGATCCCGCCCAGTGTTCGACGTGTTTGCGGCAGTGTGAACAACACCACCGGAATGATAACACTGACCAATATTTCAAAAACAAACCACCAGCTTTGCCATGTATTTTCGAATAAACTCACAATAGAGCCACGAACCGCCAGGTCTAATAACCGAATAAATACATAGGTAATCAATACCCAAGAGGCCGCCCGGCATAGTTTGGTAAGCAACGGAAGTTCAGGCCGGCGTTTATAAAGCCAAGAGCTGATCAAGGATTCCAACGTCACCATCATCAAACCCAAGCTGATAGCGGAAACAAAGAAAAGCAGAGGAAGAATGGGTGAATACCACAATGCATGAAGCCGGTAAGGCATAATCAGGAACAAAGTACCAAGCGAAGACTGGTGCAGCGTGGACAGCATAATACCTAGAATCACAAGCACCAAACGATTCTTGACAAGAAAATCACGAATCTTTTCCAATCGGGGAAAAGATTCAAGTGGAACCGGCAGAAACTCCAAAGCCAGAACCGTCAAATACAACATGACACACCAAGCCACTTCAAACAGCGCGGAATGGTGCTGCCAGTAAATCGTCGGATGCCAGATATGCCAGGGAATTCCCAAATCGGCCAGCAAACCAACCGCTACCGCCAAATAGCCCAAGAATGCCGTTAATACAGCAGGCCGGACAATCGGATGAAATTCCTCTTTCTTTAAAATATACACTGTTGCCGTGATCACGAAGCCGCCAGCGGCAAGAGCGACACCCCCCATCACATCAAAGCCGACCCATAATCCCCAAGGCGTTCCGTCATTTAACGCTGTTGACGCCCCCAATCCCAACAAGAAACGTCGGAAAGCCACGGCAAACGCCAATCCGCAAATCGCCCACAAGATCACCTTGAATTTCTTCGCTCTATCCATTGGCTCCTTCTCCCGGTTCTCCTTCTTCCTGTAAGCTCGTCCGCCTATCGACAATCCATTTCAATCCCAGCATGGCTAATCCGACCCCAACAAAGGTAAAAGGAACCGTGGCCAAAACCGGTGCGGTAGTGGAAGGCAGCGGCGGTTCACCGCGTAAATCTTGTCCTTCATACATCTTGCTGAGATCGACATCGGAAACATAAAGAACACACGTTCCGCCGATTTCAGATTTTTCTCCATACAGCGTCAGTTTCGGATTCTTTTTGACCCGCCGCTTCGCTTCGGCCAGCAGTTCGTCTCTTTCACCGAATATGGTTGCGCCGGTTGGGCAGGCGCCGGTGCAGGCAGGCTGATTGCCTTCTTTGATGCGTTCGTAACACATGATACATTTGCGGACATAAGGCACCGGCTTGTCCCAATCATACCGAGGGATACCGTAAGGACAAGCCAGCATACAATA
>CAZXSQ010000007.1:0-22289 GCA_964643335.1 uncultured bacterium | reverse complement strand
AATACCTGCACCCCATGCATTTATGCCCATCATAAGTTACTGGGCCTTCCGGAGTTTTAATCAGCGCTCCAACGGGACAGGCCGAAACGCACGCCGGTTGAAGGCAATGACGGCATTGTTTTCTTACGAACTTGTTATCCTTGAACCGGAGTACGGATGTCCAATTACGGGCACTCAGCCCATCCGGCCGATGCCACCGCCGGGGCACTTCGGGCGGGAGATTGTATGTCATTTTACAGGCCATAACACATTCGTTGCAGCCTATACATTTAGTTACGTCTGTAAGTATTGCTTTCATAATGGTTGCCCTTGTTTTCCAAGTGTTATTTCAACATTTCTGGCAGAATGTTTGGGGAAACGCCATCCCATTTCGGAAACCAACTGTGAGAATGGAACCAGGATACAATGCGCGATTTTTGTGAATGGGATCAACATGAGGATCAGATTCCCACTCAACAAGTGAACCAGCATCATGACCTGGTAACTGATTGGATTCAACGAAGGATGGGCGCATAAAAATCCAGATACGAACGGAACGGCCAACAAAAGAGGCCACATGAATTCCTGTCCACCGCTTATATGCCTGGACGAAGAACTTCCAACGCGTGCAGCAAACAAAAGAATGGCTGCGACAATGGTAGTAACGGTCAAAACATCCGCAACAAGCCTTGGCAGCGCTGGCCACCAAAGTCCGGCGTTCTCATACCAAAGCCGAATGTGAGCAAAGAGAAAAATGGGAACCAGGATCAATCCGATATGGAAAATTATCGAAATAATGCTGAACACAGGCCTATTCCGTAATCCGATTCGAAACGGAATCAACCAATGAAGCGTGTCTCTCAATACGGCTTTAAATGGTATATTCTTATCCCCCGCTCTCACATACGTCTTCCCAAGCGCCCAGCCGGTCAAGATCAATATGCGAATAAGCCCCAAAACCAGCAAGGCAAACGAAAATCGGAAAAGCGGCCCTCTTGCAAACTCTAGCCAGAATTCCAGCATGTTTCCTCCATTGTAAATAGGATAGGTTAATTTTTTGTACGGATGCGATTACCCTGCAAGGGTAACGGGTGTCAAGGGTATGTTGTTTATACCCTTGCGATCACCCCTCAAAGATGTAAACAGCACACCCTTGCCACCCCCTACGTGACCATCTAATTACTTTTTGAATCACTACGGTGCTGAAACAGGCTCCGCAGCCTTTTCAGTTTCGTCTTTTTCTTCAGCGATTCCCCCGTTTAAATCAATCGCTCGGAATATCAGGTCATGCAATCCCATGATTTCACATTCCAATCCATTATCCTCAACCACTTCCCGCAATTGCTTTTTGCAGTTGGCACAGGGAGCGACAACGATTTTCGCGCCAGTGACTTTCAACTGTTCGGCTTTCTTTTTTCCGGCGATACTGGTGCGGTATGGACGCAATTCATCAACCGAAACCGTTCCACCTCCCCCCCCGCAGCAGTAATTTTCACGCCCATACGGAGTCATATCCACATAATCTTTGCAGAAGGAGCGCAATATCTCTCTCGGTTGATCCACAATCCATTCTTTCCGGGCCATATTGCACGGATCATGGTATGTCACACGCTCAGTAACGGCATCCGGATTGAGTTTAAGTTTACCGGCTTTCATAGCTTCATAGGCCAGTTCAATAATACTGACAATCTCCGGCGCTTCTCCTTCTTGACAAAATGTATTCAAGAAAGCTTTAGCAGTACGAGATGCGTGACCACACTCCCCGATCAATATCTTTTGGCCGTTTAACCGCCTGAGTTCTTCCGGAATTTTATTGATCACATGATCCATGACGATATCGCTGTAAAACAAACCGTAATTAATGCCATCGAAATTCTTGCTTCCGATCGTCCAACTTGTATTGGTAGCGTGGAGCACCGCTGCGATGCCGCAAAGGGTATCTGCCTCCATCATGTAATCACTGACAGGCGCAAAGAAAAGATATTCAGCCTCTTCCTCATCAATAGGAAAACGCACTTTGACCCCTTTAGATTCCTCGATTTCTTCTTCCAGAAATTCACAACTGTCGATCATGGCCGGTGCGGGGATGGCGGAAGTGTTCCCGGTTTTTCCCTGAACTTGCTCACGGACACTGACCAATAATGCACGGGGAACAATTCCAATCTCGCTTAGAATGTAGCGCCCCAAATGTGTCATTAATCCATGATCAATGCCTGCGGGACAATCCAAGACACATTTTCTGCAAGCGGTGCAGTTGTAAAATGAATCCGCCATCTCTTCGATGATTTCCTCGGTCAGGCCGGGATCCCCCAAGATTTTCGCTTTCAGGCTGCCGGCCAGCGTAAAATGACGCCGATAAATGTCGATAAGCAGGGCGGAGCGGTAACATGGCACATCTTTTGGATCTCCTGTTGCTTCATACAACATGCAGGATACCGCACAGCGGGCACATTTGGCCGAGGTGCGCATATAATGATCCAAGGTCAGACCATAACTTGAATGCTTTAAGATCGCACCGAACACTTCCAAAAAGCGCTCCACACGTCCCTCCATCATGGGGGCTTCGACATTATAACGGACATTCAGTTTTTGTTTTTCAATCGTTTCAGGCTTTTTGGTTTGTTTTTTGGCTTTTTGAATGGATTCTTGGTCAAGAAGAGGAATCATAAGCAACTTTTCCATTTTAAAATAATGTCTCAAATTAGATAAATTTATATCTATTAATTAGTTTAAGATATTAAGGCAGCACTTTCAAGTACTTTCGGCGGATTCAGTGTTTTTTTTGTTTTTTTGTGTCGAATAAATCAAACTTTTTACAAACTTTAACAAGTTTACAGTATATAAAGTACAATAAATCGCTCGATCTATTATTGATAATACTTTTCAATAACACCGCGGCTTCAGGCAATTATTTCCTAAATAAAACTTTACTGAGAATAATAAATCAAAAGGAATATATCTATGATTTGCAATGCTCACAAGAAATATGAAAATTTATGATAAAAAATTAGCTATCTATTTCTGTTTTATCCAGATGCAAGGATTTCGCTTTTAACCTTCTCTAGCACGTTCAAGAAATGCGGCTGGGCATAAATAAAAGCTTGAAAAAAATTCCGGTATTTGGATAATCGCAAAGCAACCTGATCCGGAGGTTCCTTTTGTACGAATTGATAAAGGGCTGAAAACAATGCCTGCTCCAAAGCCACTTTCAAATCAGCGGATTGATAGAGAAGATTGAATTTGTTTTCCATCTCTATCCACTCGGGCCGTTGCCGGATTTCAATGCCCTCATCAAGATAAGATGACAATATCTGAGAAAGTTCAAGTCCTCGTTGGGCTTCTATGAATGAATTCTTTAAAAGATGGATTATTCTTTCGAGTTCATGGATCAACACTGAAATGTCCCGGTTTTTAGCAGTTAAAGATTGGAATAACGATTTCAACTCGTTTGTAGAAGAACTTATCATTTCAAGGGCTTGTTTTAAAGAACAAACCTGGGTTCCTTCAATCAAAGCCCCCCCTTCAGTCGCATCGATTATGGTATCATCTGTCCGTTTGAATTCATCACAAAATTGACGAATATATAGCGCCATTACCTGTGATGTGGGCACTAATCCTCCTTCCAGCCCCGGAACCCACACAATTTTTTCTTCCATGCTTTTCGAACCGGCTCTCGGCCCAAGAGTTGCGGCGGTTGATCCATTGGGTATAGCTTCATATCGGCGGGAAAGCGCGGAGACAGACGCATGAGTTTCTCCCCCACCAGGCTGAAATGCCAAATCCAGCCCCACTAAAATAATTGGATCAGCCCCCATCTCCCTCGCCAGGAAAAAGGCGGTATGCCCCACTGAGCCTCCTTTTTCAATAAAATCATAAGGCCCGCACACTTCTTCCAGCCACCGGGTCAGTGCAGTTTTCTTTAAATTCAAAAACAGCCGTTTACCAGGCCAATTATTGGGAATGGAATGAAAAACTTCTGGATCGAACGCCAGGATTGAGAGGGGCGATAATGTTAATTCATCAAAATGACGGATATTCAATTCCGTGGGATCGGTTGACACCACGAAATGCGGATCAATCCCATGTTGTTTTAATGTTCTCAGCGCCGTATCGACAGCGATAATCGTTATCGAATCCTCAACATTTTTAAGAAGATCAACATTTTTATCCAAAGAAGGTCCTGCAGCCACAACTACCACCGGTTTGCTTTTGAGAAAACCCCTAAAATCCACGATCCCATAGGAGTCGATGGCTGGTGGAATATTCAATAACAAATTTTCCTGAATTCTCGGCCCCGAACGAATCATTAAGTCAAATTCAGCCGACGCCAAACAAATTTGTTGAGTTAACAGTTCATAAGTTTTTTCATAAAAGGGTGCATAGCATCGCTGCGATTGGTTGTGAGGCAGTACCTGCAGCTTGCTGCTCATAATCGATGGAATAATCGAGCGCACCAGCAACGGCCAATTCTCCAAATGCGGACCGAGATAAATATGGAGACGAGGATCCGAAAAAATATCATCCAGCCGGGTCACGCACATGGCCATGTAAAAAATATGAGGATCATATTCAATAATCAGAGCGTCAAAAAATTCATTCCGATACCGGTTCCATAATTCCCGCAATGTATACCCCAATCCAATTCCAGACAACATTGGAATGTAAATTCGGGAATGGTCAATATTGGCAAGGTCTCTTTCCACCTCCCGACTCGGATCATAACGGCTGTGCCATAACACAGAATTTCCACTGGAATCTTTAACTTCTAAAGTAGGTAATTTACTTTGAGTAGACAGCAGCCGGTATCGGTCTTCAGGCAGACGGATGCTTTTCATCAGTCTCGCCAATTCGGTTTTGTGTTGTTCCAGCACCGCCAAATTGATTTTGAAAATATCCATTGAATCTACTGTGTATAAACATTGATGCGCAGATTAGGCATAGCCTTGAGGGATATTTTAATTGAATATTCACTTTTGTACTATTGTTTCGTAGCAAGGCCATCCGCCTTCTGGGGTGTGGTCTTTTTCATATTCAGCCGGGACGGTTGCGTTACGATTATGTGGGTTTCAAAGAATGAACCAATCTTCAACGCCAACATCAGGTGAAGTTGGAGTAGCAATTGGCGTCGTAGTGGGAGGGAGAGTAGGTGGTACAGTGATAACAGGAGTAGCAGTCCATGTCTGTAATACTGGTGGAACTGTCTGCGTAATCACAGGAGTTGGAGTAGGTGTAAAAATCACCGGCGGTTCTGTTGGAAGAGTGATTACCGGTGTGGGGGTTGAGGTTGGTAAAACAGGCGGCTCAGGCGGATCGGTTACTACCGGCGTGGGAGTCGGGAATACCTGGGCATATGATAAAGGCCCGATTAATATGAAACCAATTAAGATAATGTATTTCTTTATGTGATCATTAAACATCATTTTTCTCTCTTTCTTATCTAGTTATATAAAATGTGCAAACTATAAACTTTCTTAATCCTGACAGCAGAGTTTCCGGTTCAATTTGAATTTTTTATTATTCAATAGCACAACCCTCCATATTGAAGAAATGCAAACTTGATGTATCCACTCCGAGAGTGAGTTCTTCCCCTTTTTGGAAAAAGAAGTTCGAGGGGAGCCGTGCTACCATCGTTGAAATCTCGGCTTTTTCCGGATTGGCCATCGATGAAATTTCTGACTCGGAAGTAGTCTCTACAGGCACTTCCAAATAAATGATCAATTCATGCCCCAGGGCTTCAACCGTATGCACCTTCCCTTTGATTTTTTGCTCTTCGGGAGCGTTTTCTTCCAATACAAATGATTCGGGTCTTAAGCCCAAGATAATCTCATCGTCGATATAATTTTTCAGTTCCTTTCTTTCATTGACGGTTTCTGAATCGACTGGCAGCACTTTATCGCCAAAATCAATCTGAAACCCACCTTGATCATCTTTCCTTAATGAAGACTTGAAAATATTCATACTGGGGCTTCCAATAAACGTGGCCACAAAAATGTTCTCCGGATGATCATAAAGTTCCTGCGAAGGTGCAACCTGCTGCACTTTCCCTTTGTTCAATACAGCCACCCGGTCGCCCAGTGTCATAGCTTCCACCTGATCATGAGTTACGTAAATCGTGGTAATACCTATTTTCTTTTGGAGTTCGGCTATCTCTGCCCGAATTTCTACTCGCAGTTTGGCGTCCAGATTGGAAAGAGGCTCATCCATAAGAAATACTAGCGGATCACGCACAATCGCCCGTCCCATGGCGACTCGTTGTCGTTGTCCTCCTGACAAATGTCTGGGTTTCCGGTCAAGATAATCTTTCAACCCCAGCAATCCGGCGGCATCCTCAATTCGCTTTTGTATTTCCTCTTTTGGAAGGTCCATCATTTTCAATGGAAATTCCAGATTTTTACGAACGCTTTTATGCGGATAAAGTGCGTAATTTTGAAAAACCATCGCGACATTGCGCTCTTGTGGACTTTTATATGTCAGGTTATCGTTGTCGGTCAAAATCTCACCGGAGGTCACTTCCTCCAATCCGGCAACCAACCGCAGTGCAGTAGATTTGCCGCAGCCGGAAGGTCCTACCAGCACCAAAAATTCACCGTCATTCACCACCAGTGACAAATCATCGATCGCATGAACGTCTCCGGGAAAAATTTTACTTACATTGTGAAATTCAACTTTGGCCATAATTCATCCCTTTGTTCCGGAGGATGCAATCCCCCGCACAAACCAACGCTGAAAGATAAGGAATACAATTAAAACCGGTGCAACCATCATGACACCAAACGCCATAATGTCTCCCCATTTCAATGGTGGAAGCGTGTGAAAAGCCGCGATAGCGACTGGAAGCGGCCTTACCTCCTTACCGATGGTCACCAACAGCGGCCAAAGAAAGAAGCCCCAAAACAGCAAAAAAGTGATAATGGTCACACTGGCAAAAACCGGTTTCGAATTTGGAACAATGATTTCTACAAAAGTCCTAAAAACACCAGCGCCGTCAATCCTGGCGGCTTCTTCCAACTCCTTAGGCATACCAATAAAGAAAGTATAAAAAAGATAAATGGAAAAAGCGTTTGCGATGAAAGGGATGATTTGCGCAATATAAGTATCCCGCCACCCCAAAACAGTGATTTGATAAAAAAGAGGAACGGCGATCGCTTCAAACGGCAAAATCATCAAGGAGAGCACCAGCGCAAAACACAAATCCCGCCCCCGCCATCTCAAGCGCGCGAAGGCATACCCCGCCATGGAATTCACGATCAATCCCCCGACAACAAGCGAGCCGGTTATAAAAATCGAATTCAACATAAAACGTGCAAATTCCACACGCTCAAAAACATCAAAATAATTTTGTGTGGTGACAGTTGTCGGGAAAATGGCCTTCAACGTCCCAGCCTCAGCCAACACTTTATCATCCGGTTTAAAACTGCCTACAATCATAAAAATAATAGGAGCAATGTATATCAAAACAGCTATGGTTAATACCACATAATTCAGCAAAAACGACATCAGAATTTGCCGAAATGAGTATTTCCTAATTTTTCCTGGTTGTCTAAAATTGTTCATGCCACTTCTTTTTCCTGTTTGACCAAGGAACGTTGAATCCACGTGATAACCAGTACAATTAGAAAGAAAACCACAGTCATTGCCGAAGCCTGTGCCACCTGCTGCCGGTCAAAAACAGCCCGAACTGCTTCGAAAATCACCGTTGTGGTTGCATCGTTGGGGCCACCTTGTGTCATGATTTGTACCTGATCGAAAATCCTGAACGCCAAAATCGTCGTCACCAGCGCCGTAAAAATGAGCGGATTTCTGAGTTGAGGCAGTGTTACATGAACAAATTGCTGCCACTTACCGGCGCGATCGATTTTCGCCGCCTCATAAAGCACTTCCGGAATGGCTTGGAGTCCCGCTAACAAAACAACCATTTGAAATCCAACACCCTGCCAGATGGAAAGCACCATAATCGACGGTAGTGCAAGCACTTCATTATGAAGAAAATCCTTCGGTTCAGCCCAACCGAAAGTTATAAAATCCAAAAAAGCATTCATCATACCATTCGGCCCCGGTGCGTAAATCAATTCCCAAATAACAGCGATAAGGGACATGGGAAACACCACCGGCATAAAAAACAATGTTCGATATAAGGTCATTCCAGCCATTTTGCGGTTCAAAAGTAGAGCGAGACAAAGTGCCAAAGCCGTCTGAACAGGGACAACAACCAAAGCGAATAAAGCATTATTCAGCAAGGCACGCAGGAAAGATGCATCTGAGAAAATAAGTTGATACTGCTCAATACCAACAAATCTGGTGGGTAAAGGTGAACCCAACCTTAAATTCGTCAGAGAAAGAATAAATGCCAACACAAAAGGCAAAGCCAGAAAGAGCAGGACTCCCAGCATTGCAGGCAACGCCATTAGAATCCCTGGCATTGTGTCCGATTTAATTGTGTTTCCTTTGGCTGCCATAATTTATAATTTGTAAAATCAAATAATAAATTTCTTTAGTTTACGCATTTCTATTGTTTATTTTTAATCTTTTTTCGGGGTGGATACCCATTGTTCGCTCGAATGTCCTGATTAATATCCGCAACCGCTTTATCCAATGCTTCTTGTACATCGGCCCCATTTCGGATATCGTCAAACGCCTGCTGAAAAACCGAGGTAATGACCGGATATGCGGGTGTTCGAGGTCTGGGTACTGAAAACCCATCAGTCAATTGAGTTACAAAAAGATGCAGCTTTGACCCCGGCTTATATAACTTGGATTTGGAAATCGCGCTGGAGGTGGATGGAACAGCGGCGTTGGCATTCGCCATATCCAAAATCTGTTGGTCTTCAAGAAGAAACTCGACAAATTGGACCGCTTTTTGTGGATGCTCACATTTGGTGGTTATGCCCCAGTTCCATGATCCTTGACCAGTTCGTGTATCGTTGCCAAAGTCCGGAAGAGGCATAAGCACCAGGTCGTCTCCAAAAGCGTCCTGGTATCGCCTATATTCCCAATGCCCCACCCAGGAAAGCGCAACCCGGCCGCCCAGAAAAGCGTTATCATCTACATTGGAATCGACATAGCCTTTTTCGTCTATCCACTTCTGAAATCTTTTCATCACCGAAACCGCTTCGGTTCCATTCAACACACCTGAAGCCGATTGGTAATCGCTACGATCGATCAAATCGCCTCCCGCAGATTGAATCGGGGGTGAGAATGCATAAGTGTACCATTCACCGGTGTAATTCAGTTTTAAATCCAGAACCGCGCCATCCGGATCTTGTTCAGCCAGTGATGCGAGAATGTTTTCAAATTCATCGGCAGTCCAGGCATCGGCGGGTGATGCAGGGATTCGGGCACCGGCCTTTTCCAACATACTTTTTCGGCCATAGAGTCCTAAGCCTGAATCGTACATTCCAACAGAATAGAGTTTTCCTCGGTACATACCCTGCTCAATTATGGATTGAATTAAATTGTTTCTGGTTTCTTTAGAAAGCAAATTTTCCAATGAGATTAAGTGACCTTGCCAGACATAGTTATACACAAAAGGACCGTCGAACTCCAACACATCCGGTAGATCATCAGCCAAAGCAGAGGCCTGCACCTGCGCATTATAAGAACCTTCAGGAATCAACGTGAGTTGTATCTCAACCTCTGTGTTGTTGGAATTGAATGTTTCCACCTGCTGCTGGATGGTTTTACGTTCCCCTTCCCGGCCTGAATGCGCCCATGCCTGAAGCGTCACTTTTCCATCTGACTTTTGGACAGTCTCTTCTTCCCCAACTTGATCCGAACAAGACTGAGCGAAAAATACAACTGAAGCGATTAGAATCCAGCGATACATGGTAAACCTCGATAAATTTAAATAAAAAAGAGAGGCAACTTTTTTGAAGCACACCTCTCTATTCAGTTAATCCATCATGTTAATTATGAATGCTTAATATTAATATCTCCAATTGATTATAGCTATTAACTACATGGAGATATTAAGCCATCTACCCTCCTCGATCCATTTAAATTCAACGTTTTGTTATGTTTTACTGAAATAACAGGGCGAGATTGGAGTTTTCCTCTTTATCGAACGATTTCATGAAATCGAACTCAGTGCAGCGAGGATAGTTAGGATTTCAACATTTTCCTTTTCGATGACCGCCCTCTTCCAGTAAAAGCTACAATAAAACTGCTCAATCTGCTTTAAAAATTTCATACTGATTTATTATAAGATAGTTTAATCAGAAAAATCATTGAAAACCATCAGGGATTTTCCCATTATTCCCTCGGAAATTTCCCTATATTTACCATTATCAGAAGAAAATTGCGACACGGTTTTTCGTCCACTTTTATTCTGCCGCTCTTTCAGATCACGCAATATCGTATAAAGGTCGTAATTGAACCGCTTGGCGTGCGTTTCCCGCATTTGGCGAATTTCAGCAATAATAGGAGCTTTCTTGGGCTGACAACAGATTATTGGTATTTTTTTGATTATTCCTTGAATTGATGGTTTAATTTTTTCTATTTCGATCGTTGCTGTTTTCCAAACAACTTCGATATCAATACCAAAATAATCATGAATAAGCTTATTCCGCATCCCAGCCATTACTCTCCATGGCACCATGGGATAATCCTGTCTAATAAAATCCGGTATTTTCTTACTCGCTTCACCTATAATCTCAAAAGCCCGTACTACCGCAAATTGTGATTTATCATCATTGACAAAGTCTTCATAAGATTGATTTTCAATAAATTTTTCGATTTTTATTATGGCGTCGAGAATATCTTCAAGATAATCGATGAACTCCCTCTCGTTCATAGCATCACCAGTTCATCTTGAATTCGTTTGCCAATGTTGGGTTTTAAAGCCGATTCCATGACTAAATCAACTTTCGTGTCCAAAAGATCTGATAAATAATTTTCCAATTCGATTAGTTGGAACAAGGTAGGTTTGGTCTTAAACGTGACCAATAAATCAAGGTCGCTTGAAGGTGTCTGTTCGTTGCGGACATAGGAACCGAACATTGCAAGTTGATTGACTTGGTAGTCCTCTTCCAGTTCTGGCATTTTTTCTTTTAATATTTTTTTTATCTGCGTTATGTTCTTCATTGGATACTGAATCAACAATATTTAATGATAATCAATAATTGGCAACCTGCAAAGCACGAATGGTTTTTCTGTTTTCTCTTGGATCATGATCTCAATCCAATATATGCTTTATTTTCATTTTCTTTTTGCCAATATCATGGGCCTCATACCAATGAACTTCAGCATTACATATTCTACCATTCTGAAGCCGAACCTTGGCGATACCCTTACTTTTGTATCCTCTGAACTCATTTCAATCTCTCTAAAAATTAATGTCACTCTTGATTTTCCACAAGCCTAAGTCCACATCCCCATATTCATACGTGGTTACACGTTGGAAATAGTCCGGCGGGTTGACAAATAATTGTTCGACCAGTTCGACATTGGCATAAGAATAGAGCCATTTTCCTCGAACCACCATCAACCAATCGCAATTGTGTTGAAGACAAAAGTCGTAAAGGTTTGCTATGGTTTCCTTTTCGGGAGGTTCCCAAATATGGCGGATGTAGGTACGGTCAAACAGGTTGTATTTTGCGATATAAAAATGGCTGGGTTCATTGGTCATGGGGGCGTAGATGACATCGCCAGGATTGGTTCTTTCCTTTAAATCCCGCATCGCCTTATCGTATGGTATATAGGCATTGTCCCAATTGCTGAAGTTGATGTAAGAAAGATCGCCCATCGGTCTTCCCACTTCTTCGAGATTTTGGGTGCGATCCATAAACAAACAGGCCCACAATAAATAAATAGGCACTATGAAATAAATAACCGCTGCCCGAATAGAATACTTCTTCGGAAGCAAATCAGCCAAGAAAGAAGCCGCGACGAGCAACCCGATGTAATAAGGCAATGCCTGACGTACGTTTTGATAGGCGGCGGACATCGCCGACAAGATATAATGAGTACCAATCCAACACAGCAAAAAAACAAACAATCTGCTTGTGTATCGCCATCCCACATAGATCAAGCCCAATCCAAATACAACCGCTACAGGCAAAGTTACCCCTTGGGGAACCGCCGAGAGATTGGTTATAAGCCGATCAAATGTTGGGAAACTTAACTTTGATGGGATCAGGTTATTGAAGGCAGAGAGTTTCATGTATAACAAAACGGCAACACTGGCCAATGCACAAGCGAGGAAAGGCTGTAACCAGCAGCGATTATGTTCTTTCTTTGGGAAAAGGAAGTCATAAATAGCCATTAAGGTAAAAGCCGGGATTACGCTTACAACCGGGTGTTTGTATAAAACACCAAAAACACAAAACAGTACTCCAATTAATAGTGACGGCGCACTTTTGCTTTCTAAAAAGAGGATCAAATAATAAAAAGAGGCTATGACAAAAAAGAGATTCCCACAATCGATCATGTGGGTGTTTCCATAATGGAAAACCGGCGGAAGGAAAACATATAATATAGCTGACAACTTCGCAGCATCTTTTGGACCAAATAACAAAACCAATCGGTAAAGATAATATGCACCGGCAAAGGTAAAGAAAATTTGTAAAGCCCGCCCAAGCCATTCATGCAATCCAAATACAATATACAAAGGAATCAAATTAATCTTGGACACCGGCGGATACCGGAAAATTGGCCCTAAATCACCAAATCTTTCTGGAATGGCATAATATAGAAGCACAGCACAATACAGCGATGAAAATAAGAAAAGAACAATAAAGGCTCTAGAAAAATGCAAGGTAACCCATTTGGAAAGGCTATGGAAAACTTCGACTAGGCGATCACGCCATCCTCGATTGAATATCAAACCAATAACAATTACACAGACACAGACAGCCAAGATAGGTTGAATTGAGAATGCAAAAGGCCTTGAAACAAAATTGATGAATTTACGTGCAACCACTGCGGGGATAGCGGCGTGATCAATGGTGTCCAAGCCTGAAATTACCGGTTTGTTGATGAAAGGCAGATGAAAAATTGACACCGAGAGAAACAGGATTGTAAAAAACCCCTTGTCAGAAGGAATCTCTTGTTGATAAGGCGTAAAGGAAGTTAAACTCGCAATCAGAAACCGGTATAAATAGGCGGAGACAATTAATACAATAAATAAAATAATAAATAGATAAGTACGCGCTTCGGGGACTCCAGGCACATACCACATCGGATAAAGAATAAAACATGCCCACCATCCCAGAATAAAAACCAACAAATAGGATGAATAATTCAGACATATTTCACTGGTTCGAGAATGAGAACCGGTATTGTTTATGTTTAACTCTTTGGAATTTGTCATCATCTTATTGAGGTATAATCCGTTCGAGAGATGTACCAACGCCTTCCTTCTTTAATTAATTGAACAGTAATATTCATGGTCTGAGTATCACTGGAAATAATTGTATCGACTTTTGGATTGCCCGTGCGTCCTTCTGCATTGATACGCACTGTTAACTGGGCTAGAGCCTGATCCTCTTCTATCTGAACTGAGGTATCGATAAAAGTTATTTGTCTATTTTCGGTTTTTTGAAAAAAATCCGTTAAGGAGCGCAGCAGCATGGCCCGATCCAGTCCACTGGAGTCGATATAATCAGGTGCGAGGATGGTGCCGAGAGATAAAACCGAGCCGTTTTCCACAGACAATCGAGCTTTTTCCAGCGTTTTTAATACACGTTCTTTGTCTGTGATCAGCACAAAAGTAAGCAGCGCCCAAGCGATAACAGCCAAGATTACAATTGCAAAAACAAAAATAAAAAAATTTCTCATTGTTTATCCATTGTTATTTTTCAAAGAGAGCAACGACATTGGCGACCGGACGTTCCCGGCCCGGCAAACCCGGTAAAGCGTTATCGGAAGGACGATTTATCAGTTCGTTGTTTATAACCATGGCTGATGAACCTCCACCATCTAAATTCAGAGCTTCAAGAGCATCCATAGAAATGAAGAGTTCGGCCAGTTCCCCGAGTGTCACCCCGGCGCTCCAATCCGGTTGTCTTCCATCGATAACAACAAGGAGGATACGGCCGTCTTTGGTCTGTCCAATTGCAGTGCGGGGTGCCCGTTGAAGAAAGTTGAACCCTTCCTCGTCGGACTGGACTCGAGAGTGGCCACGCTTCACCAGGACGGGACCAGCTCCTAATGCGGCATAACAGGAGTTCCATCCATCCTTTTTTGACAAAATACGATGGTCTTCCACATCTTCAGGACCAATCCAGTCCACCACTATTCCCTGGCTATTAAATCCTACTGCACCACGAACCGTGTTTCCTGAATAAGGGGGATACAAGACACGTCCATGCGCAACAACCAATCCAAGAGCCCGATTGGGATGGGAAGAGAAATAACCACCATTGACGGTTACAACCGCCTCAGACTGCTTGGCGAATATTGTCGGGGGGATCAACGCCCCGAAACTTCCCAAAACCCCAAACAGATATTCTTCGCCAACTCCCGTCACATCGACAATATGTGCTCTGACCGGCTCGCTCATGACGGTTTTGAACATAATTCGCTGATATTCGATTTCATCAGCAATCTTAATTTCTTTTTCAACAGATTGAGAAGACCACCATTGTTCAGCATGGCTAAAAGGGCTATCTAAAACCCATCCGCAAAGCAGAATAAGCAAGAAAACAACAAGGCGAGTATTAAAAAATTTATAAGCAGACATCACATCCTTCTTAACATGAATCTGGTATAATTAAATAAATAACATAATGGATTCAATATATTATCAAGTCGCACACAAAGACAAATATTAATATGATTAAACGTATTCAACCTTTAATAGGTTACGTCTATGATAAGACTTGTTAAAGCCTAACAAACAGGCTTTTAGAATCAATTCATTTCAAGGAAAGTTATTATGTCATCCATTACTTTGCAGGCGCAAGATGTACAGTATCATCAACAATGTATTGCATGTTCAACAAAATATCCTACTAATGAATTCAATTACACTTGTACCCAAGAGAATTGTGGGGGATTGCTTCTTGTTGAGCGGGACGAAGATTATATCCGTTCTTTGATCGGCCATGGAGAGCAGGCCCGCCGGCATTTTGACGGTATTCGTTGGAGCGAAACAGCTAGGACCTATCCGACCGGATCGGGCGTTTTCGAGTGGTGCGATCTTATCCTGCCCGGTTTCCCGAAAGAAGCCTGTATGGCGCTTTATGAAGGGTGTACAGACCTATTCGAGGTACCCATCTGGCTTCGCAAAGAATTGGGGCTTGGGCCGACTTATCTTAAACTCGAAGGCCAAAATCCCAGTGGAAGTTTCAAAGACCGAGGCATGTCAGTTGCAGTCAGTGAAACGCTGCGCCTGCAATTGGCGAATCCCTCATTGGGGATCACAGGAGTATGCTGTGCTTCAACAGGCGATACCTCCGCCGCTGCTGCCGCCTACGCTGCCTATGCAAGAGATCGCCTAGAGTGTATCATTTTAGTTCCCCATAATAAAATCTCTGTCGCCCAACTTACCCAGGCACTTAAATTCGGAGCCAAAGTCATCGCTGTGGATCATCCGGATGGATTTGACGGTTGCATGAAAATTATTCAAGCCTTCAGCGCCTCTCATCCTGAAATCGTCCTGGTGAACTCCAAAAATGCATTTCGAGTGGTGGGGCAAGAGACGATCGGGCTTGAAATCTGCCAGGATTTGCATTGGAAATGCCCAGACTGGATCGCTATTCCGGTGGGCAATGCGGGAAACTTAACCGCTTTATTGATCGGACTAAAACATGCTTTTAAACATGGTCTTATTGATAAATTGCCGGGAATAATTGTTGGCCAGGCTCAAGTGTGTGATACATTGGTTCGGTGGGATGAAAATGGACGCACGCCAGAAGCGTATAAGCCTGGTAAGCATCAACCCAGTGTTGCCTCGGCAGCCAATATATGCGATCCCGTATCCTTCCCCCGCGTTGCTCAATTGATCGGAGAGTTTGAATCCGTCTTTTACCGTGCTTCAGAGGATGAACTCCAAGACGCCCAAATGGCGATTACCCGGGGAGGGGTGGATATATGTCCGCAAACCGGTATCGCGTTGTCAGCCTTGTTCCAGGCAAGAGCGGACAACACGGTTAAAGAAAGCGATACTGTTGTGGTCATCAGCACCGCGACCGGTTTGAAATTCTCTGAATCCGCGGCGGATTACCACGTTCATAAAGATCAGGCGGGATATTCTAATAATTACCGGGTTGCACGAGGGAGTGTCGAAGCGGTTGAAACTGTGATTGAGGAGTGGGATTCCTGATATTAAAACGATGAGTAAAAATTCATCATATGAATTCAAAATAAAAGACAAAAAATCCTTTCGGGTATTTATGGCAATATTGGCAGCCATAGTTCTGGCCATCTTTTTTTATATTGCTCTGCGTGTCAATCAACCCGAATCCGAAGTCTTAACTGACCGGGTTCTGAAAAACACCAATTACAATTTTCAATTGAAGGCTCCTGAAGGTTGGTTTTTTCTTAAAATTCCGAATTCTATTCTCAATTATCCGCAATCCGCTGCGCAGTTGACCAACGAAGACAAGTCATCTTTCTGTGTAGTGATTCCAGAACCCATTGCTGATCCAACTATAAAACTAACGCTCGACACAGTAAGAGATGTAACCGTCAAGACAATAAAACAAGAAAACCCCAATGCAAAAGTTCTCAACGAGGAGAAAGCAAAATCCACGTGGAGCCAGCGGTTACGCATTGAATATGTTTCTTCCCATGGCGTAAATAAAGTGCGATGGTTGGTTCAACTTGATCTTATGAAAAACATAGTCTTTCGTACCACATGCTGGTGTGAACAAGAGGCATATCCATATAATGAAGCAGCGTTTCTCGAAATATGTAACAGCCTTAAACCTCTTCAAGAGTAAGTTTTTGTAGAAAACAAAGGAGAAAAAATGAGGGACATCCATCAACTGGTAAGCAGACAAGTTCGGCGCTGGAATGTTGAAAAGAAAGTGCGCCAAGAAAGTAAAGAAAGTGAAAAACCAGAGACCGCTGGAAAAGAAGCGGAAATTAAACCTGTTTTAACCCTCTCACGTCAAAGAGGCTGCCGAGGGGCTGAACTAGCTCGATTAATCGCCCACGACTTGAACTATGGCTTATTAGACAAGGAAATCGTCAATTACATCAGCGAACACATGGGCGTACGCAGTGAATTCATCGAATCACTAGATGAGCAAGACCGTTCCGAACTCGAATTGTGGATCAAAGGAATGTTATCCAACCAGATTATTGACCGGGATGATTATAACCATGCCCTGGCTGAAATTATTAAAACCGCTTCTTTGCAAGGAAGCGTCGTAATTCTTGGGCGGGGAGCTAATTATCTTCTTGAAGATACTCCGGCTTATCGGATTCGCCTCGTCGCCCCGGAGCAACAACGTATACAAACCCTTTGCCACACCGAAGGAATGAGTGAACAAGAAGCACAAGAAGAGGTAAAACGATCCGACGAAGAACGAGCCAATTTCATAGAACGTTATTTTCAAGCCGATATCAATAATCCCTGCGATTATGATTTGTTACTCAATGTAGGGACAAACACTATGGATGGCGTTGTCAAGATTGTCCGTTCCGCCCTGCTTTCCTGTGGCTGGTCAGTCTACGAAACAGGAGGGGATAAACGAAATAGAAAAACTTATCCTGAAAGTTAACACCTCGAAATAAATAAGAACATGGTTGCATCCTGGCAGCTGAACATGTAAAGTAAATTGAAATAAACCTTTGTTTTGTTACGTAAAGATAAAAAAACCCTGATCATTCAGGCTTCTTAACATAACAACTGCGAAAAGAATGAATGGTTGATGGATATTCCGGAATTTATCGTTGAATTGACCAAAGCGTATGCAATGATCCTCACAGCGGTGTGGTGGCCATTGGTTGTATTAATTATATTTTTCGCCATTTTCTACCGGATCGGTGCCAACAGCCGGAAAAAGAGGGTTCCCTTAACTTGGAAAGGCTTAAATACCCTCTTCAACAATTTAGAACGTCAACATCTTGCCAGCCGGCCTTTGAATGAAGAGGAACGTAGAAGAAAAATGATTGTTTGCCGGGAATTGCAAGAGGCCAAAAACGCCGCGGATCAGCATGATGAAAAAACCCTTTACAAAGTTGTTTCCTCACTCTCAAATGTTGCCATGCAAAACGATAAGCAACTGGCTAAACAACATTTGCCAGAAAACCAACAATCTCCTTATATAGAAGCCCCAGACGAGATTTTACAGGAATTGGAAAACAAAAAATCGAGTGGATCGGATTAAAAAATTAACGATTAATTTCATTCTCACCCTTCTTTAAAGCATGAATTATTTCCTCTTGTACCTTCCCATCATTTTCATCAAGCAATGCCTGTTTAAGAATGCGTATCGACTGTTTCCCACCTATTCTCCCTAACGCCCAAGCGGAATGCCCCCGAATCAAAGGTTCACCGTCATAGATCGCCTTCGATAATACAGAAATCGCTTTTTCATTTCCGGCATTGCCCAAGGCCACAGCAACATTGCGGAGAAAACCTCTGCGTTTTACTCTTTTGATGGGGCTTTCTTTAAATCGAAATTGAAATTCCTCTTCATCGATTCCCATCAATTCAATCAAGTCTGCATCATGAAGATAAGTTCGAGGTAAAAACGTTTTTTCACCAGTCGGAACAGCAAATTTATTCCAAGGGCATATTTCAAGACAATCGTCGCATCCAAAAATCCTGCGGCCTATTAATGGGCGCAAATCAAGTGGAATATACCCTTTCAATTCAATCGTCAGGTATGAAATGCACCGGCGGGCATCCAACACATAAGGAGCCACAAACGCATTCGTGGGGCAAATGTCAAGACAACGGCTGCATGTTCCGCAATGTGGCGATACAGGTGAATCAGGTGGCAATTCCATCGTCGTTACGACAGCCCCCAGAAAAAACCAGTTGCCCAGCGATCGGCTTAAAAGGTTTGTATGTTTGCCGAACCAGCCGATTCCCGATTGGGCGGCGAAGTCACGTTCCAGAATCGGGGCCGTGTCCACACAAGCCCTGGCCCCGTGTTTTTCATGGGTTTCATTCTCTATCCACCGGCAGACGTAATTTAATTTTTCACGAATCAATGTATGATAATCATCTCCCCATGCATAACGGGAAACAATGCCTTGAAAAAGAGAATCCGATGACCTTTCAACCGTGAGATATCTTTTTGACACCATGATGATAGAGCCTGGATTCTGCACAATCGATTCAAGATTTTTTCGTTCTTCTAATCGATTTTTCAGATAATACATCTCGCCGTGATAGCCTTGATTGAGCCAGTGTGCATAATGATTCCAGGTTGCAGGCACAGGATGGGAAATTCCTACTTCGTCAAATCCTAATGAACGTATAAAAGATTTGAGTTTTTCCTTCATGTTTATAGGTGGTCATAATTAAGGCACGGTAAAAAAAAAACCGTGCCTTTAATTCATTTGGTTTAACTAATAGGATATCACTATTTTATTTCTTTCCACAGCCGCTGCATTTCCGAAATTGAATACACGACTTTTGTGGATAGATTGCGTTCGGATTTCGCCGAAATCATCTGGTCATTTGCCTCCATTTTGATGGTATCCGTCTGAAAGACGTTAAGGGAGATTGTCCGGCCTTGATCAATGTTAAATTGATAAGTCTCTTTACCTTTTACCTGATACGATTTCACATCAATATTTTGCGTGGCTGCACCGCCTCCCATACTTCCCAAAGATTTTGGATCGATTTGTAAATTGTCTCCAGACATATCATACTCATTAGAAATTGTGGCGATTTTTTCTCCATTCACCACTTTCACACTTTCCAGAGTTCTTGTGCTGGACATGTTGAGCGACTTGGACATACCAGGCAATTCGATTGCTTTATCATCAGACCAACTGTCACCAATCTGTACCTCCTTCTCAGGAAAAGACCGCATCACATTTTGCTGTAGATTACCCATATGCAATCCCTGCATTGCTTGATTGGGAAGAAACGATGTTTCCGACGACTCTTCATCTACTAATTCTCCCTTGGCATTCACTTTCATGACCATCGGTTTTAATTGATCGCCCATCATTTTTTTCATATCCATGGTACGTTTTCTTCCAGCCATATCCATTTCCGTCTGAGCTTCATCAATTTTTAACTCGTAGGTGGCTACATTGGATTCATTCACATCCAAAACTTTGACAGTGGAAAGCATTTGCATATCCATTTTTACGGGTACTTTCATTGCACCCATATTGGTCTGCGTTTCAATGTTTCCGGAAGTAATCATGTATGCGCTTTCGCCTTTTTCGAACTGATTGCACAGTAAAAATTTTTCTCCAGAGAGTTCCGATGATATTGAAGGAGTTTCTTTCTTTTCCTCATTTCCCAAAAACACTTGATACCGTTTATTTTCCGGCCCATAGGTTTCAATGAATTTTTTGTCTTCCGCCGGAGTCCGTTCCAGTATTTCAATGGAATCCTTTGTGCGTATATGAATCGCGTCTTTGGTTATGATCGTGATGGACTGCTCGTCTTCCTCCACAATCGCGCCTTCGAACAGTGCATATTTTTCAGGCATGTTCTTCAACTTAAATTTTGAAGCATCAGCAGGATCCAAAAAAACGAACAACACACCAAGCAATAAGGCAATAAATTTCAGGCTTTTCATTGGTTTCCCTTTCGTTTGTATATAAATCATTGAGCTATAAAGACAGTATCGACAAATCGAATTGAAGTCAACTATCATTTATCTGCAAAAAACATTTCATCAAACAACAAAGGATGGCTGCCTTTAATTAAAGGAATAATCCGAAACACTAAATTGCACTTAGAATCTGAAAGTTTATTGGTACGAAGTGGATATTGTGTTCGAAAATGTTTCGTTCCCAGGCCCGCTACAGCGGAATTTACACTGATCAATAAGCCCTTACCTCCCTGCTCGAAAACAACATTTCCATTAAGGAGCATCAATCCTATGCCGTATCCTGATTTATTCGTTATGGCCACGAGATTCACTCCTGACCGATTTCCAGGAATAAATCGATCCATCGGTTCGTAGCGAAATATCCCTCTAAAAGCTAACGCTTCTTTCCCTGGATACGCCGGAAACGGTCCATCACCCAACCAGTGAATCCGATCGAACAGTGGAGAAAGTTGAAAAGTTAATCCAGTTTCAAGTAAATACCGGTTTTGCTTGGGTGGCTGATAAGTGTATCGGATATCCAAAAAACCAAAAGGTGAAATTAATAAATTGAGTTGTGCTCGATGATCTGAGTCGAATGTTTCATCCGATTCTTTTTTTTGCTCTTCTTGAACAGCATGAAGAATCGTTTCAATTTCTATGTTTCTATCAATCCGATCAATAGTCCTGTTTTTTACTTGCAGATTTTTTAATATATACGGCTCAAAATCAATAGCGTTGTCCTCATTGCGATAGTTTATCCGCTCTGCCATGGTTGGCTCACGGCCGATGCGGATGAACGGGCCTTCGGTAATCAGTCTGACGTGATCCTCTTTTGTCAATAAAAACCACGAACTATTCCAAGTGCCGGTGCGAAATATATAATCCCGATGGTCCACTTGGATTTCCGATTGATCCGCCTCGACTAGCATATTTTCATCAAAGTCCATATCCTGTAGACGAAGAATAAATGATTCTTCCCAATTATCCGGCAATAGCCTGACGGCGTGCTCATAGACAGTTCGTTGGTTATTGCTGAAATGCAGACGTAAGATGTATTCGTGGTCTGTTAGGTCTTCGGGGATAGTCAGGACAATGGCTAGTTCCATTTCTCGTTGAGAATCAACATCCAGCAATATTTTTCCTTGATCGATAGCCATAAGGTCTTCCTGTAAAAACCAGCGGCAGGTTAACCGGCGGAGATTGGCGAAATCATACTCATTACGCAGATCAAGTTCAACAATATTTTTTCCAGGCTTGATGTTATAGTCCGTCTCCTCTATATGAACGGGTGAATATATTTGCCGTGTTTGCCAAAAATCGGTTTGTGGTGTTCGGTCGGCATAAACAATTCCGTCAGTTCCATACATGCCGTGGCTGTCGATAATGGTTTGGTCATCCAAGACAAGACCGGCTGAAGGGGTTGAAGAATTTACTGTTAATGCAGAGGGATTTTCATAGGAATTAATCGCCTCTTCTAGAGATACCTCACGCTGAATACCTTGATCTGTAAACCGCCAAATCATGCCGCCTGCCAAGGTTCGATATTTCTGTATCATTGACCAGAAGGCACCAAGTCCTTCAAAAGCGGTATCTAAAGCATGTGTATGTTCAATAACTACTACTGGCCTGCCGTAT
>CAZXSQ010000006.1:20500-35942 GCA_964643335.1 uncultured bacterium | reverse complement strand
AACTCCCAATCCTCGTAAATCAATAAGGATTCATCAAATGGCCCCACTTCCCGAAAGCAGTCTTTCCTGATTAAAAGACAGGTAATGGGGATGTAGTTCGCCAATAAAAAATTATCCTGCTCGAAGTCGAATGAATAAATCAGCTGTTCTTTCACCCGCTGCCAGGTTTGAGTTTTTTCATCTTTGGCAAAGGTTACATTCAACACATCCGAATAAACCACCGGTAATTTTTCCGGCAGGGCTTCACGGGCAAGGGTTTGCACGTGATAGGGATATATCCCGTCATCGTCATCGACAAAACAGACATACTCGCCTTGGGCCGCTTCCACACCGATATTTAAACCGGCGGTGCGTCCCAGGTTTTCCGGATTCAAGATATATTGAAAAGGAATTCCTTGTAATTCTTCGCTGACGATATCCTGCACGTCCACTCCAGCATCGTTGACCACGACTACTTCTAAAGGCCGGTAGACCTGCCGGTTTATGCAGTTTAGACACTCCCGCAGTCTTTCAGGACGATTATAAGTCCGGACGATAACAGATACCAAAACTGATTTATTCATAATTTGCCGTTCATTTTTTTGTTAGGGTACTTCTATATGATCGAAAATATGTTGGATTACTTCTTCCGAGGTTTTCTCCTCGGCTTCCGCTTCGTAACTCAAGATAACCCGATGGCGCAGCACATCCATACCAATGGATTTGACATCTTCAGGAGTCACATACCCCCGTCCGCGAATGAATGCATGGGCTTTCGCGGCCACTGTGAGATAAATCGTAGCCCGCGGTGAAGCGCCGTAATCAATGAGATCGGCAATATCCAATCCATAGACTTCGGGGTCACGGGTGGCAAACACCAAATCCACGATATAATCGCGAACTTTGCTGTCTACATATACCTGACGAACGATGTGCTGGGCTTCCAAAATCTTATCCGGATCAAGAATCGTTTCCGGAATATAAATTTCATCTCCTGTCATACGGTCGAGGATGATACGCTCTTCCATTTTGGTCGGATAGGTCACTTTGAGTTTAAGCATAAACCGGTCGACCTGGGCTTCCGGCAAGGGATAGGTTCCCTCTTGTTCGATAGGATTCTGGGTAGCCAGTACCAAGAAAGGTGCAACAAGAGGAAACGTATTTTCACCTATGGTGACCTGGCGTTCCTGCATCGCTTCAAGCAGGGCACTTTGAACTTTGGCCGGGGCACGATTGATTTCATCCGCCAAGATGATTTGCGAGAAGATCGGGCCTTTTTTGGGGATAAATTCCCCCGTCTGCTGATTGTAAATCATGGTCCCAATCAAATCGGCCGGCAATAAGTCCGGCGTAAACTGAATGCGCTGAAAAGACGCTTTGATGGTATTGGCCAGCGTCGACACAGTCAGGGTTTTGGCCAGGCCCGGCACTCCTTCCAGCAGCACATGGCCGTTGCTTAGAAGACCGGTCAACAATCGTTCAACCATATATTTCTGACCAACTATGACTTTTTCAATTTCTCCAAGAATCGGGGGAATAAATGCGCTTTCTTCGCGAATACGTTCGGCGAGAACACGGATATCCTGGTTGGATGTGGCGGTGGTTTCAACCACGGATTCTATCCTCCTTTATAAGTGTATGATGTACTTTCTTGAATTGCCTATTGAAAATTTCCCTTCAACCATAAAATTTATAGATTCTTTTTTTGATTAACCTAGGGTTATGATGCTTGATATATTTTTTTAGCTGCGTTTCTTACTCATATTGTTACCGATTTCTAAAAATTCCAAACTGCGCTGTAAGCAAAAACGGACTTCACTATTCGGCCAAGCGTTTGGCATCATTCCAAATTTGATCCAACACATCCGGGGAGGGAGGAACAGGTGAGAACTTGGTCTCTTTACAGGATTCAACGAAGCGTTTCAACACAGGCTGCTGCTCCGATTTAATTTTGTTTGCAAAAGAGGAGATGTTGTTCGATGTTTCTTCCGGATATTTTTCCTTGAACGAAAACAACACTCCTTGTTCAAGATTTCGGATATAGTCTTTAAAATCTCCCTCCACGCGGGAACGCCGAGCGGCTTCGAAAGAGTCTTCAAAAGGTTTTTTCTTGTCTTCTTCAACCAGCTCATTTTGAAACTTATGTCGAAAACGAATTGACCATAACAGGGTAACGCCGGTTACCACCAAGACAACAACAATGATTCCAATAACTCGCAAAATCCGGTTCTCCCAGGTTTCCTGCAAAAAGGAGCGGAAAGAAAAAGGAGCCGGTAAGACCTCGATTGTGGTGCGATCAGTGTTAAGGAAGGACGTTTCGGATTCATCTTCAGTTTCTTTATAACTGATGGCTGCCGAACTGACCGTGACTTCGCCTTCCTGTTTTGTGCGCAGACGATAGGTGAAAATTTTCTCTGCATCGCGGCGGTCTTCAATCGCCCCTGTTTTGAGGGTTGTTGACGAGGAAAGCAGTTTTGCTCCTTGAAATACAGGGGCTTTCTTTATGGTTGGGGCAATGCTTTCCAAGTCACCGAACCAGCGGATGATTATACGCCATTCAAAAATTTTCCCGGCCTGTGGTTTTTCCGGAACCGGTCCTTCTGTATATAAGGTTATCTCTAAATCTGTTTGGTTGTCAGATTTTTCCAGATTTGGTTTGTCTGCTTGTGAAAAAATAGAAATCGGGGCAGTTGTGAATAACAGCAGGGACAAAAAAAGCCGGTTATTAATCAGAAACAGGTTTCGGTTGTTGGGTAAAGTTCTGTATTTCAGTTTCAATGTCTCGAAACCGTGAATCATAAGGTTGATAAAAAGAACGAATGGAATGAAGGGAAGCACGGAGATCCTTAAGCGCGTGTTTTTCATCCGTAAATTTCCCACTGGCATGATAAGTATTTATGACTCCTAATGCACCTTCGATTGCTTGACTAACAAACGGGTTTAACGGGAAATAGTTACGTATCGCGCGATTATAAGCGCGAAGAGCGATTTCATACTGTTGATTTTTTTCTGCCTCACGACCTTCGTGAAGATGGTATTGTGACAGAAATACCAATCTTCCTACAACGGCGAGGATACCGATCAAGCTTATTAATATCCCTTTTTTAAGGATATTATGAAAAGTATTCCACGTAACAAGTCCTCCGGACAGCATTGTACGGTTCAAGGTCAGGCAGCACTTTTTTTGTTTGCTTCTTTTTTTGATTCTTTGTTTTTATTACCGGTTTCCGATTTGGATTCGGTTTTGGAATCGCTTTTAGATTCGGTACCGCTTTTTGTGTCAGATGTTGACTCTGATGCAACCTTGCCGTTATCACCGCTTTCCGCAGAAGGAGCCGTTTGATTATTGCGCTTGTAGTCTGTTTCATAAAATCCCGAGCCTTTGAAAATGATACCGGCTCCGGCACCGATTAAGCGCTGAACACTGTTGCGTGAGCGGCACTCAGGGCAGTTTTTAAGCGGATCATCTTTCATGGATTGAAAGATTTCAAATTCATGACCGCATTTTTTACAAAGATATTCATAAGTAGGCATTACATCAAAGCCCTCCTTTGCATTCGATAGAGCGTGATACTTTGGTTTTCAAAGTATCACGCATTTTACTCGACTTTTTAAAACTTACCACCCGAAGCGAAAAATCAATTATCTTTTTCGACGGTATATTCCGCATCTACCACATCATCGTTGGATGAGGATTTCTCTGCCCCCGAATCCGACGGCTGTTCTTCACCCGAGGGCTGTTCTCCGGTTGTTTCGCCTGAAGCGGCTTGTTGTTCAGCCTGCTGTTTGGACACTTCTTCATAAATGGCTTGTCCCAAGCGCTGGCTGGCTTTCTCAAGCGCTTCTTTCTTTTCCTTAATTGCATTCAAATCATTGCTCTCCAGAGCGGTTTTCAATTCCTGAACTGCATTTTCAACGGCGCTTTTATCTTCAGCAGAGATTTTGTCGCCGTATTCGCTCAAGGATTTTTCAGCCGAATAAGCCAGGGCATCCGCTTCATTTTTTAACTGAGCTTCTTCGCGTTTTTTCTTGTCTTCCTCGGCGTGCAATTCAGCGTCTTTGACCATTTTTTGGATTTCTTCTTCTGAAAGGCCGCTGGCAGATTCGATGCGGATTTTTTGCTCTTTCCCGGTTCCCAAATCCTTGGCGGAGACGTGTAGAATGCCATTCGCGTCCAAGTCAAAGGCCACTTCGATTTGTGGGACGCCTCTAGGAGCGGGTGGAATGCCGACCAGATCAAATCGGCCAATAGTTCTGTTTTGCGAGGCGATTTCACGTTCACCTTGCAGAACATGTATTGAGACGGCGGGCTGATTGTCGGTCGCCGTCGAGAAAATCTGGCTCTTATGAGTCGGTATGGTTGTATTTTTCTCGATCAATTTGGTGAAAACATCCCCCAGCGTTTCAATACCGAGTGAAAGAGGTGTCACATCAAGTAGAAGAACATCCTTGACATCTTTAGTCAACACACCTGCCTGAATGGCAGCACCGATGGCCACGACCTCGTCCGGATTGACGCCTTTATGGGGTTCCTTATTGAAGAGGTCTTTCACAATTTGTTGAACCATAGGAATACGCGTGGAACCACCAACCAGAATGACCTCGTCTATGTCAGAAGGCTGGAGACTGGCATCTTTCAGCGCAGTTTTGCATGGCCCGATGGTGCGCTCGATCAATGTTCGGGCCAATTGTTCGAACTTCGAGCGTGACAGTTTCATTTGCAAGTGTTTGGGGCCGGAAGCATCAGCGGTAATAAACGGGATATCAATGGATGTTTCGAGGGTACTGGACAATTCACACTTGGCTTTTTCAGCGGCGTCTTTCAGACGCTGCAGGGCCATTGGATCGTTGCGGATATCGATACCGTTTTCTTTCTTGAACTCATCGGCGATGTAATCGATGACCACCTGGTCGATATCGTCACCGCCCAGATGTGAATCGCCATTGGTGGATTTTACTTCAAACACCCCTTCACCCAATTCGAGGATGGAGATATCAAAGGTTCCGCCACCAAAATCGTAGACTGCGATTTTTTCCTCTTTCTTCCGATCCAAGCCGTATGCCAGAGCGGCGGCAGTCGGTTCATTGATGATCCGCAGGACTTCCAGACCGGCTATCCGGCCAGCATCTTTGGTGGATTGACGCTGACTATCATTAAAATAAGCAGGGACGGTAATGACAGCCTGGGTCACTTCCTGACCAAGGTAGTCTTCCGCCGTTTGTTTCATTTTTTGTAAAACCCGTGCTGAGATCTCTTCGGGTTTGTAAGTTTTATCATTGATGCGGAAAACGGCCATGTCCTCCGAATCTTTTTCCACTTTGTAAGGCACCTTTTTAATTTCTTCATGCACCTCTTCAAATCGGCGGCCGATAAAGCGCTTCGCAGAGAAAACCGTGCGCGCCGGATTCGTGATGGCTTGCCGTTTGGCCACCTGGCCGACCAATCTTTCGTTACTATCGGTGAACGCAACCACGGATGGTGTTGTCCGTCCACCTTCCGCATTTGTGATAACGACAGGTTCTCCTCCTTCAATAACTGAAACAACGGAGTTTGTCGTTCCCAAATCAATTCCTATAACCTTACCCATAATCGAACTCCTTTGTTAATCTCTTAAAACCTGAAATTTTATTCGTTTTCGCTATTCGTATTTTCTTTTTCTTCTTCATCCGGCACAGATGGTTTAGCAGCCACTTGGACTTTCGGTGCTTTTAAAACACGGTCTTTGAGGCAATACCCGGGGCTGAATTCGTTAATGATAGTTCCTGGTTCATGTTCATTGGTTTCCAGTCTCATAACCGCTTCATGAAATCGGGGATCAAATGGCTGACCTGTAGTCTCAACCCGTTTCAAGCCGTATTCTCCCAATGTAGTCATCAGCTTGTTGTAGACCATTTCGACCCCGGTGCGGTATGATTCCACATCTGTGGTTTGATAATCCAGGTGGAGGGCGCGTTCCATACCTTCAACGACGTCCAGTAACTTGGTGACGACGTCCTCCAGCAAGTACTCTTTCATTTCCAGACGTTCTTTTTGCATCCGTTTCCGGTAATTATCAAATTCTGCCTGCAACCGTCTAAGATGATTGAGATATTCATCCCGTTCCTGAGTGAGTTGATCAACCATCGCAGCATCGACCAAATCGATATCTTGAGCTTCAACATCTTCTTTTTCCTCCGCCTCTTCTACGACCTCAGCCGGGTCTGCCACTGTGGATTCATCGGCTTCGGAGGGCGAAGAATTATTCATTTCTTCTACCGATATAGATTCCTTATTATTTTGTTGTTTTTCTTTTTGCTGCGATTGTCCTTTTACTGACATGTTTTCATCTTTTTTTTTGCTTTCGGTTTGGTTATCCAAGGTAAAATCTTCCCAATCAGGTTTCGATATATTTTCATTCATTGTTCTTCCCATCACTTCTAAATTTCAACATGCTAAATAATTTGATGAACACAGAATCAATTTGTTATAACATCTGTGTATTTTTCATCCGAAGAAGATAATGTTCCCACCCAGTGTCAATCCGCCGAAAAATGTCAAGAACAAAGGTTTGTGACGGACGCAGTGAATCGGCCACTTCTTCGAGATCGCTAAGTTTCTCCAATTCATGTTTATTGATGGATGTAATCAAATCCCCTCGCTGGATATTGGCGTTAGCCGCTGGGCTTTCGGGTTGAACGGAAAGCACTACGAGACCGTAGTACTTATCCGAGAGTTTGTACCGGCGTTTCCAAGGGGCATCCAGTTCCTGTAATTCCATCCCCAGCCATGTGATTCTTTCGATTTCGCGCTTGGGTACATTGATGGTCAATTCTTCTCTTTCGCCCTCGCGTATGACACCGAAGGTGAGCTGATTTCCCCTGTGTTCCTCCAAAAGCGAAAGGAATTCTTCACTGTTCTGAATTGGTTTACCGTCTATTTGGTATAAAATGTCCCGGCTTTTCAACACATCGGCACATAATCCCTGAGGGGACACTTCCACTACTACGATCCCCTCTATATCTTCGTCCTCCAGAGAAGGATATGTATCACGGAAAAATCTTTCCAAAGAAGATGAAAGATCATGGACTTCCAATCCCATGAGATCTTCAAGAGAAAGAATGTTGTTCACCCAGTAATCATAAACTTTTTTGACTCGAGACACGGGGATAGCGAATCCCACACCAATCGACCCCCCGGATGGCGACAAAATGGCAGTATTGAGTCCAATGAAATCGCCATTGATATTGACCAACGGTCCACCGCTGTTGCCGCGATTGATATCCGAGTTGGTTTGAATGAGGTTATAGAGTTTTCTGCCCTCGTCATCAGCAATTGAGCGATGCAGAGCGCTGATAATACCATTGGTAACAGTGAACGGCTGCCCTACAGCGTTTCCGACCGCAATGACGGTTTCCCCGATCATCAAGTCATCCGATCGTCCCCATGGCAAGTAATGATTCGGCGGCTCTCCCTGAATGCGCAATATAGCAATATCGGCCACAGGATCAGACCCTATGATTGTGGCTTCTTTGGAATCGTTGTCATTATAAAAAGTGATAAATATCTTATCCGCAGGACCAAAATCATAAGCGATAACGTGGTTATTGGTGACTACATATCCACCTTCGACAACGACTCCCGATCCCAATCCGTGCAGGTCATATGATTTTTCGAAAAAATCATCAAAAGGCGATCTAAATCGGAATGGGAAGGGAGATGTATCAACTGTAACATTTTTTGTCGTACTGATATTAACAACAGCGGGCAGAACTTTATCGACCGCCTCGACAATGGGTGTCCGCCTATCGTAACCGATAACCGGATTGACCCAAAAAACAACCAAACTAACTGTAAACAATAAGCTTAGAAACTGGAAGCGATGTTTCATTGTCCTGCACTGAATTCCAATCATAATTCTTTTCCTTTACGAGCAAGTTATATTCCAGAAATGCTCTATTGTAGTAAGAATATATAAATCAATGTGTTAGATAAATATATATTGAACGATTCTCTGTGTCGAACTGTAATGACTCTCTAAATTTGAGCCATAATGGCACGGGTTATAAAAATAAAAATAACGCGCTGTGCCAAATAGACTCTTTAAAGCAACCTTGATTGGAAGTTGAAGATGGTAGATACTTGAATTCCACCATATCAATCGATATCAACAAATTTTTAAGGAGGAATAGCATGTACAAACGTTCTATGATTTTTTTCATGGCCATGATCATTGGATTGACAGGGATTTTTGCCGCTGCACCTGCTTCCTATTCGGCGGAGAATTCTTTTTTGGGCAACTGGGCATTGAGATTGCCCAACGATCGGGCCGGCTGGCTCAGTGTTCGGGAAGAAAACGGTTACCTTGCCGCTGATTTGCTTTGGGGAGGTGGGAGTGTTGTTCCAGTGATGAATGTCTGCCAGGCGGATGATTCTCTGATTGTCTGGCGTCATCAGAGAACCATTCCTCGCGAAAGAAACGATCAAGGCCGGGTTATCCGATCATCCACAATCGTTAATTCCATTATTTTGAACGTCTATGGTGACACCATTGAAGGACAAGTTTACACCCCTCGCAATAACGGCAAAGAGATGATCGAACAAGATATTTCCGGAAATCGGCTTTTACCACCGCGTCCTGCTCCTGACTTAAACAGAGTGGAGTATGGGAAGCCCATCAAATTATTCAACGGAGAAAATCTGGAAGGTTGGAAATTGATCAATCCAAACAGTGTGAACGGCTGGAGAGCGTTAAATGGGATTCTTTCAAACTACCCAACTCAATACAAAGGTGAAAATCATATTCATTATGGCAATCTGAGGACCGAACAAACATTTAAGGATTTCAACCTGAAAATGGAAGTCAATGTTCCCAAAGGCAGCAACAGCGGTGTCTATTTGCGCGGTATTTATGAGGTACAGATTTCCGACAGTTATGGACGAGAGACCGATTCACATAACATGGGAGCGATTTACAGCCGCATCACCCCCAACGTAAGCGCCGAAAAACCCGCGGGAGAGTGGCAAAAACTCGATATCACCCTCTGCAAACGGCATGTAAACGTTATCCTCAACGGCACAACCATCATCGATAACCAACCATTATTGGGATGCACCGGAGGTGCCTTATCACCCAATGTATTCGAACCAGGTCCCATCTACCTGCAGGGAGACCATGGTGAAATTCATTATCGGGATATAATTCTGACTCCTATTGTGGAGTGATATATACTGGAAAGTGGGATGGGTGGGATTCGTTACCTCATCCCACCCTTGGGCTAAAATTATAATATGCAGACAGGGTGTGCTGAGATAAAACCAATCAGCTCACCCTTATCTTCATCCCTATTTTTGCGATTTTAATTCTCATTCATCATATACCCGAATTTCACATACTTGCGGGTAATCCTGCGAATCACCCGCAGCAGGCGCATTCAAGATCAACCGCAAGCGGTTGGATACAACCTGATCGAAGTGATGGACGATACGCCGGAGTTTGTTATCTTGAACACTTACAACCTTCTTCCAAGAACCATTGTCTTCAACAACGATGTCATAATCGTGGCAAACGTAATGCAAATTCTGATAAGTGACATGTACCGTGTTGAATTCCATTAACCGGGGGAATTGCAAGTCTACCCACTGTGGTAGTGTTTCATCTGTGCTCGGTCCCCAAGAGTTTGGCACTCCATTTACGGCCCGGTTCCAGCCGTTATTCAGATTTTCAGGAGCGAGTGTCACTTGCTTTTGTACAACCGGTTCACGCTCTTGTTTGTTCAATGTAAAGGCATAGCATTCATCTCTGGGTGTCCATGAAGGCCCGCCGTAAGCTCTGCAGGTATCTTCCAAAAAGTGAGGGAACAAATCCCACTTCAATCCCTGTTTAGGGGGCAAAACGACGAAATAATATTTATCCGGATCGACAGAATAATTCAACCCAAACGAAATCCAGCCTTCACTATTTGGCGGAACTTTAGCAGATGCGCTTGCCAGGTCTTTAGTAGAGGAGAAATCTTTGAATTTCCTGGACTGGCGAAGCGTCAAGGTAATGGGAGTGGGTTTGTCATTCTCTGAACGAAGATACAAGGATATCTGATCAATTCTTTCTTGATTTGGCTTGAACATAACCGCCCGTTTCATGTTCAAGTCATGAATTAGCGGCGTGTTGGTGTTGGCAAACTTGCTTCTGGGATCGAGGATTTTTTTGGCGCTTGACGCCGTGATCTCAGCTTTTAATGCCAAATCCTCTGGGTCTTCATTCTTCTGCCCCATAATGTATGCACCGTCTTTCAGGAGGCGCTGCTGGATTTCATCAATATATTTTTTCCCAGCAGTGCGGGGCACTATGTTCATGTCAGCACATAGGTCTGCGGCGACACCAACAGCCTGCCCCATCAAGCAAGTTGTTCTCATCACCCGCACTCCACCAAGTGCCACATGGGATACGGAAACATCCCTGCCCGCCATCATAAGATTGGAAATATTCCTTGAAAAAAGGCACCGGAAAGGAATACTGATTTTTTGGCCCCTATAGGCGCTGTAATACATAGGCCCCTTTTTCCAAAAGCCATTGGGATGATGAACATCAACACCCCACCCACCATAGGCGACGTTGTCCTCGTGGATGATTTTGTCTTCATAATCCCATTGCGTCAAAATATAATCACCGGCCAGGCGCCTGGATTCACGTTTCCCCGGTATATAATTAATCCAGGTCAACTGACGGTTTTTATTCTTTTCTTTATATTCCGGATCGTGGTTTTTGACAAAATCCCAGAGCCCCAGATTGATTCTGAACAGTTCGTCCCGAATGAGTTCGGCGTTTTTGATGGTATTCATGGTACCTCCAAGTTCAATATACCACTGGAAAAAACCGCCGTTTTCGTTGCGGGGTGCGTATCCTTTTCCTCTTTCGAATGTTTTATAGTGGTCCGGAGTGACGGGCATGTTTCGAGTTTGAGTGTCGAATTGAACAGATGATTCCAGTTCGGGAAGATCATATACATATTGTCTGCCATAGAATCCTGCCCCATGGGTAAACCGGTTTAAGGACCAGTCAGCCTCTTCAGCGGGATATTCTTTTTGATCTAAAGAGAAATGCGTACCACTCCGGTTGAAATCCTCCCGGCTGGTCCATTCATAAGCCCATTCAGGTGATTCGAACGGCTCGGAAACACCTTCTTTGAATTTAGCAACAAACAAGGTGTTCCCCATTGTAAACGAGTCTGCTTCTTTAGGAGCAAGTGTTTCGCCAAACTCGGAGCGTCCCTCACGTCCATGGCTAAATTCAGCTCCGCTGTAATAACCAATCCAGCCGTCACCGGTACAATCGATAAATATTTTTGCAGGAAAAATCATTCGGCGGCCGGAATGAATATCCATGGCGATAACAGCTTCGATGGTGTCAATATCTTTCATGATCACATTGATGGCTCTTGTCTCGAAAAATAAATCGATGTTGGGTTCTCCTTTGACAACCTTTTCGATTGCGGGTGACCAGTCATATTCCCATCCCCGATTTTGCTTTAAATAGAATTCTTCAATAATACCAGTCTCACCCGGGTCTAAAGGTTGTCTGGATTGATCACCTCCTGGTGGCACATCGATTTCAGAAGACGCATTTCCGCCCAGAACCGGCCGGTCTTGAATCAAAGCCACTGAACTGCCATGACGCGCAGCCGCAACAGCAGCAGCGCTTCCGGCAAGACCGCCACCGACCACAACGACATCGTAGTCATCCATCTTTTCCATGTTCCGGTAAGGTTTAAAGTATTTGTTTCGCTGTGCCTCAAGCAGAAGGAGTTCATTGGAAGGTTGGAAGTCCTTGTCTGCCGTCAATACAACCGCATCACACCGTCCCCACCATCCAGTCAGGTCATGAAGGCGGATTTCAGTTTTTCCTTTATTCAAAGTAAACTGTCCGCCATCTACCCATTGCCATTGAACTTGTGAGGATTTCCCCAAAGTCACCGCTGAAGCCTGGCCGTTGACCAGCACTTGAAACTTCCCGGGACTGTAATCGGGCAGCCAATCCTTGCAACGAACCCACAGCCGGTATCCGCCTTCGGCTGGTATATTTACTTGAGTTACCGCATCCTCTACCGGTTCATTGACTCCGGTAGCCAATAAATACGGTGATCCCATCAGATCGACAAACTGGGGATCGTTTGACCAACCGCCGGTATCATCAAAAGCTTCGGCTTCCATCCAAATAACCGATGGAGATTGTTGAGAGAAAGCGATGAGACCTCCCAGTAAAAGTGCAAAAATGCAGCCACTGATACAAATGCAATATTTCTTCATGTCTGATCTCCTTATGTATTCTATATATCTGCAGGGGCGATATACCTGTAGGGGCGATTCGCGAATCGCCCCTGCATTCGTTGGTGTTATTTTAACCTTCAGTATCCGATGAATGAATATTAATTAGCTTATTATTTCGATTCATCAAACCAAAAATAATGGCAACCACAATCAGAACAACAGTTCCAAAAGCACCGATAATAATGCTGTCAAAAGTACATTCCGCCCATTGCCAGGAGGCCGGCAGATCACGTGCAAATGTCGCCCAGGTGATAAAAAGAACACTGGCCGCAATAGCCACAAGGCCTTGCCACAATCGAAGTGGAATACCAAACATAGATAAAAGAAACAATCCCAAAATCCCTCCGCCGAAAATTCCTGAAATCTGCCACCAGACATCTAAAGCACTTTTGGCCTGGATCATAAGCAGGGCAAAACATGTTCCAATAATCCCCCAAACAACGGTCATGAGCCGCAGAAAAAACACACTCTCTTTTTCACTGATTTCTTTTCGAAAGAACCGTTTATGAAAGTCCAGCAGTGCGACGGTGGCAGAACAATTCAATGCTGAATCCACCGTACTCATGGCGGCAGCCACAATCGCCGCTATGATCAATCCTTTCAATACAATCGGCACTTGTGTTGCGATAAAGTAAGGGAATACCTGATCTCCTTTATTGATAGAAGGCGGAAGTAAATGGCCTTCAGGAGAATAAAATGCAAAAAGAGTGGTGCCGATGTAGAGGAAAATGGCGGTTAATGGAATATAGATCCACATTGCAATCCAAATGGATTGTTTGGCCTCTTTTTCTGTAGGAACCGAAGAATATTTTTGGACATAGTTTTGATCGGCCATCAAATTCCGCAGGTTTTCCGTTACACCGTATATAATCATAACCCAGATGGTGCGGGAGGTTAGATCGAGATCCCAACTCCCCCAACTGAACTTGTTCTGTTCAAAAGCGGTTTGAATCAGGTATTCAGGCTGATAAAAGACTTCGATGGTTAAAAGAACGGTACAGAAAAGAATCCCTACAATCATGACCAGTGATTGCATGACGTCAGTCCAAATAACCGCCTCCATCCCCCCAAGCAATGTGTAAATAATGGTTATCGTTCCTATAATGAGAATAACGATGCCGATGTGCCAGGGAATAAACGTATTCACCAATAAGCTGACGAGATAGAGAATCACGGCTGTCCGCCCGATCATATAAAGGAGAAATGAGAGGCTTGCATAGACTCTCGCCCAGGTGCCCAGCCGGGATTCCAAGAAAGAGTAAACGGAAATCAAGTTTTCTTTTCGGTAGTAAGGCACCACATATTTACACGTCAGCCAGGCCACAGGAATAATACACACCGAGAAAATAATCGGGTGCCAATTGCTATCAAAAGCCTTTCCGGGCGTTGCGATATAGGAAATGCTGCTGGTATAAGTACTCATCACCGCCAAACCCGCTGCCCAAGCGGGAATGGTACGGGCCGCAACCATGAATTGCTCTGAAGTACGGGATTTCCGGATAAAATAATACCCCATCCCAATTAAAATCACGGTATAAAGACAAAGAATACCGATATCAACCCATCCCAAATGTACACTCACAATCTTCCTCCTTTCGATCGTGGTTGAACGATCATTTATCCCCTATTCAATTAAAATATAAATGAATGTGCCGCATTCCGGATGAAAGGTCAATGGTGAGAACTGTGTGCAATCAACTTTTATATACAAATTATTGGGTTTACGCCTTTTTTATATTGCATTGAATAAACAATAATTCTTCATTATAACCGATTAATCCATCGAATATGTTAATTTTACTGTGCATTTTAAAATATTCGCTTGAATTATAATTTATGATCTCTTAAAATAATTTGATAAATATTCTCATTTATCTAATTACTCAAGGGGAGGACGTTATGATGAAAAAAATGGTTTTATTCGGAGTGTATATCAGTCTCTGCTTAACCACACAAGTCATGGCACAAGATAACTTTGAAACCTTGAACATTTTGGCGGGTGGCAAAGTAATCGCTTCCGGTTATTACAATTCGCCACAGTATATTTATGAAGGAGATTTAGACCAGGCGGCATTTGATACCCAAAACGGGGAGATTCAAGACCCTGCCTATGTGGGTGTCTTACGCAACCGGCGTATGACTATTGATGAGTTTTGGCTTTTTGGTGGTGTGGTATCCGATTTCGGAGGGTGGTTTGATTCCTCTGGCAGCCCACCGATGCTTCAAATTATGGAAAATCCTGGGGATGATTGGACCGATGTCGGCCCGATAGACGGCTATCCAACCTTGGATGGAACTGACGTGGCTGCAGCACAAACCGAATATCAGGACATTCAATTTCCTGCCATGACATTCGATCCGGCCTTATCTTGTGTTGGAATACGAGTCATTGGAACCGGGGCTTCCGGAACGGATCCAGCCCAATCTTATGTTTCTGTGGGAGAACTTCATGCTTCTGGTTCGTTGGGCGAAGACGTGGCTACGTATGAACCGCCTCAATTGCATGGAGCCTTGCCTATTGGATCAAATTTCTTCCATCCCCGTGAACATGGGGGCAGTGCGGTCGGCGATGTCATTGTCGATGGCCAGGTGGAAACCTTTGTCCATTGCCAAGAGTTGGAGTTTTTTGATTTTGAACCCTTCTTCGGATTTTATACCGCCAATCCCATTACATTGAATTCTGTTTCATTTCAACATGGACGGCTCGACATAAGCGGTGGGTGGTTCAACACTGAAAATGGTAAACCCAGAGTACAAATCCGCCGTGAACCATTAGCTGAATGGGAAGATGTGGGAACGATTGATGATTATCCGGATACCGATCTCAACACTTTCCGTGAAGATTTGCCTGACACAATTGAGCAAGAGCCATGGACATTTACGTTTGATACGCCGACCGAAGCAATCGGGGTGCGCTTTATTGGTACCGGTTCATTCAATCTCGATGAAACGCCTTTCGTCCAATGCGCCGAAATTACCTTTGAAGGTTCCGGCACGCCAGGATACACCGGGCCGATTGGTACTGGACAAAATAACAATGATGAACCCTTCCTGCCCAATGCAGACGGCGAAATTTTCATCCAGGCTGAGAGAGCACGTTCCGTAAACAACGCTTATACAATTTATGGTCATGGCAACACAAAAAGCGGACTGGTTGCACGG
>CAZXSQ010000006.1:15720-20490 GCA_964643335.1 uncultured bacterium | reverse complement strand
CGGGTGAACTGGGGACCACGATTCGGCCGGTATTCTCAACAGCTGTTGGAATTTGACATTGAGATCACCGAACCGGGTGATTATTCTATTTTCGCCCAACATGACATTTTGAGTACTTGGGCAGATTCAGTTTACATAACATTTGATGACCAGGATCCATTAACACCGGAATTTTTAGACAGTTCAAACGATATCCGCTGGCAGCCATCCACAGGAGACCCCGCCGGTGCACCAGAAACATTGCTACGGGAAGTCGTAGTGCTTGACTCCGGGATTGATTTTTGGACATTGGATGCAGGTGAGCATACTCTCCACATTGCTTGCCGCGAACCCTTGGGTGTATTCGATTGGATTTTAATCACTCAAGACTTCGCAAAAGACATCGATTCTTTTGAAGAACCGGATACAGAACCACCGGTTGGTGTTCAAGATTATTCGATATTCTAAAATCACCACGCAGCAGGTCCAGATGGTTGACTGCAGACAACCAATCATGAGAAAATCACTTAAAGTATATCTCAGCGATAGAAGGAAAGAGCGATGACCAGAACCAAAATCCTGCTAACAATTTGCCTGGTGTGGGCATTCAACAGTCTGGCTTCAACAGAACAACAACTGGCCCAAGAGATATTGCGGTACACGGATGTAAAAGGAGGCCTGGTTGTCCATCTTGGCTGTGGCGATGGTAAGTTGACGGCGGAGTTGTGTGCTAATGAACGCTACGTCGTGCATGGACTTGATACCGATGAGCAGCAGGTAGCTGCCGCAAGAGAGTATCTACATAAGAAAGGATTGAATGGCCAACTCAGCATCAGCCGGTTCAATGGAAGCAAACTGCCGTATGCAGAAAATCTTGTCCAACTGCTGGTCGTGGAAAAAGCATATCAAGTTCCGGATGATGAAATGATGCGCGTCCTTGCACCTGGGGGTACATTATATATTAAGAACGGCAGCCAATGGAACAAAACTGTCAAACCATGGCCGAAGGAGATGGACAACTGGACTCATCTGCTGCACGGTCCGGACAACAACGCCGTCGCTAATGACTCTCTTGTAGGACCACCCAGGCGGATGCGATGGAAGTCAGAGCCGGCCTGGTGCCGCAGCCATGAATTCATCTCTAGCTTTGTCAACATGGTGTCTGATAATGGTCGAATATTTTTCATCTTCGACGAGGGATTAACGGGTGTAACCGATCCGCAAATTCCGGAACGCTGGACACTAATCGCTCGGGATGCCTTCAGCGGCATCCTCTTATGGAAACGTCCAATGAAAGACTGGAACGCCGCCAATTTCCGTGGCCGGAGTCGTGGTTTCGTTCCACCACCGATAAACCGGACTTTGGTTGCCCAGGGAGATTACGTATTCACAGTATCAAGTTTCAGAGGCTCGGTTGTCAAACTGGATGCCGCTACAGGTGAAGAGATTCAACACTACTCATCGACCAAAGGCACAGAAGAAATCATTCTTTGCGATAACACGTTATTGGTGCGCACCAGCGCGCGTGACAGCAACGGCCAGAATGCCATTGCCGCTTTGCAACCTAACTCGGGAAAACTTCTGTGGCAACGCCCGGAATCAGGTTATCAGGCGGAGTCTTTGGCGGCTCGGGATAACAGGCTGATTTACGCCAACCGGGATGAATTGTTTTGCTTAAATCTCAATGATGGCGATGTCCTGTGGACTTACAAATCGCCAGATTTTCAAAAGCACTCGTGGAGCAACGGCCCCCGCATTGTAATAACAGATGAAAATGTCCTTGTGGGCAAACGCCAAAAGATTCTAGCGCTCGACCTGGCATCCGGTGATCTGATGTGGGAGAAACCTACCGGCGGTTTGTCGATGCGGGGCGCTGATATGATGGTGAATGATGGCCTGGTCTGGCACGCGAATGCGGAGGAAATCGCAGGCTATGATCTCAAAACCGGCACTCTACAGAAAACGATCGATCCCAGCAGCGTACAAAGCGCAGGGCATCATCTGCGTTGCTATCCTGCCAAGGGAACAGCCAATTATCTGATTACTCAGTTTCGCGGCGTAGAATTTGTCAGCCTTACCGGTCAAGACCATGTACAAAACGACTGGACACGCGGTGCTTGCCGGTATGGTGTCATGCCCAGTAACGGTTTGTTGTACGTTCCACCGCATCCTTGCTTCTGTTATCCGGGAACGATGATGAAGGAACTCAACGCCTATGCTCCTGCATCGGACAGTGAAATCAACGCAATTGTTGAAGCGGCCAATAAATCCAGTATCAAGGTGGAACGTGGACCGGCATGGGGAACTGCCAACGTTAAAGAAACTTCCAAATCAGACTGGTCCATGTATCGCAGTAATGCCCGCCGGACAGGTACAACTCGGGCAACATTACCGGAAGACCTTACGCAAAAATGGGAAAAGACACTTGGCGGGAAGTTGACACAACCCGTAGTTGCTCAAGATACAATTTTTGTCGCAGACAAAGATCGGCAAACCCTTTATGCCTTGGATATACATGACGGCTCAGAACGTTGGCATTACGTGGCCGGAGGGCGTATTGATTCAGCTCCCACCATATTGGGCGATTTGATCATTTTTGGCTGTGCGGATGGAAATATTTACAACCTGAGAGCCAAGGATGGTGAGTTAATTTGGAGTTTTCAGGCAGCACCTATGGATCGATTGATCGTGGTCGATGAAAGGCTGGAATCAGTATGGCCTTGCCATGGAAGCGTGTTGCCGCACAATGGGTTGATTTACTTTACCTCCGGACGTTCGAGTTATCTCGACGGTGGATTGTTCATCTACGCTCTTAAACCTGAAACCGGTGAGATTGTGCATCAAACTCGCCTGGACACTTGGGCACCAACTCGAGTAGACACACGGAATGCTCCATTTTTACCTGCATTTCATATGGAGGGAGCACGTTCTGACATTTTGGTTAGCGAAGGCGGATACATCTTCCTCAACCAATTGCAGTTCACACCCGAGCTGGAGTTAATCGATACGGAGTACCGCCCTGGTCCGGCAGAGTATCAGGAAGATCGCGGCGCCCCGGATGCCTTCGGGCCATTGGTTTCGGCTGTGGATGTTGACGATCCGGACTATGCCGACCAGGAGACTCTGGCCAGATTTCCAAAGATGGCCAATTCATGGTTCCGGCGCGGTCACCTGGGAGCGCGACAGGTGAACCGTCATATTTTTGCCACAGGCGGATTCCTTGATGACACCTATTTTCACAGGATTTATTGGATGTACAGCGACCTGTGGCCGGGATATTACATTGCCAATGTGGCTTCCAAAACCGGTCAACTGCTGGTCGTCGGGCCAGACAAGACTTACGCCGTACAGGCTTACCCGCAGCGCGTTACGCTCAGCCCCATGTTCACCCCTGGACAGACCGGTTACCTATTGGTGGCCGATGATAACGAAAACGATCCCATCCTGCACGAAAAGAACTGGGGCCGCGACAAGGGAATGGGCATATCCCGACAGCATCCACCGGTTTGGTCCGAATGGGTTCCTATCCGGATACAAGCCATGACGCTGGCCGGTGACCGGCTCTTCGTGGCCGGGCCGCCCGATATTGTAAAAGAGGAGGATCCCATGGCCTCATTTGAAGGACGCATGGGTGGACTGATTCGAGTATACGATGCCAATGCAGGTCAGCATATCCGAGAATACAAACTGGCTTCACTACCTTGCTTTGACGGTATGATTGCAGCACACGGCAAGCTGATAATAGCGACAATGGATGGGCACATTGTCTGTTACTAAGATGAAATGTTTCTGAAATAAACTTGAATACCTCCATCAAGCAGAGTATAGTAGCCCATAATTAACTTATGTTTCTGAAAGAGACTGGCAATGAGGAAAGATACTTTTTTCAAACTAAACTTCGTTTTATTTCTTGTATCGTCCAGTTTATTTTATATGGCGTTTACCTCTTCATCACCATATACCGGGATGGATTTACTTTCATCTAACCAAGTCAACATTGATAAAGAACCAACTCAATCCACGGATAACATGATTATTCCAAGGCGGCTGCTTGCCAATCCGATGGGAAATGAATCCAATCATGTTCATTCGATGGGTAATTTGATGAATCTTTACACTCCGGCTTATAACCAGCAGCAGGTTTCTTACTCAACCATGAAAGTGCGGGATATCATGAATATGTATTTTACACCTGCTCAGATTGTCACGGGTCCCACCATGAACGATCAATGGGACCCAGGAGATGACGAGCCGGGTGGCGCTACATTTTTGGACAGACCCACTCAAACGGAGAAGATTCACGGTCCACACACATTATCGGACTCGGATCACAACGATTGGTTTTCATTCGATCTGAACGCCGGAACGCAATATGAATTCAAATCAAGTGGTGATTCGGATACATTCGCCGAATTATATGCCAGCGATGGAACCACGTTGATTTTAAGCGACGATGACAATGGAGCTGAACGTAATTTTATGGTGCAATTCACGCCTTCTTCCAGCGGGACATTTTATCTAATGGTACGGCTGTACTCTGTTGGGGGGGTTGGATCTTATACTCTTCATTACACGGCCTTGGGTGGCGTGACACCGGAAACACCTATGCCCGTCTATGTCAATCGAATCACAGATCCGAAACTTTCCAATAATGACTTTTTGGAAATTAAAGGAACATTTGGTGGACTGGACCCGGCACAAATCAGTCTATCTAATGATTTGCCTGAAGGCGGGGATGCCCTGGGAGCCGAAGGAAAAGCCGTACCTCAGTGCCGTGCCATAAGAGGCCGT
>CAZXSQ010000006.1:0-15710 GCA_964643335.1 uncultured bacterium | reverse complement strand
AGAAGGTACTCTTATTTTATTCAGTGATGGAGTGCCTATACCAGCACCCAATAAAATGTTGGTCCGGGCGACTGTATGGTCAAACAATGCTTCCGCTCAAGTGTTTGTTGGTTTGATGGATACCGATTCGGCTGGCAATCTTACCGGCGCGGTGCTCGGTATGGATCAGTTGCTCGAATCTTCCACTCTGAATAAGACCTGGCGGGTGATTTCGGCGATTCATGAATCCCAATCGGGGTGGCAGGTAACGTCATCAGCAGTGAAGTGTATGTAGATAATATCGAAGTGTATATTATTGAAAAAGATTCTGTATTTACCGGCGATATTTTAGGTGCCAATGAACCTTGATAGAGTAACGCCGGTATCCTGCCGCCCTTTCTTGTATAGCCCGCTGAGACGGCGGCAATACAAAAACGTAACCCCTGGTATTCCACCGGTCACATTATCTCACATATACAAATGAATAATATACACAATATAACTAATGGTTAGAAATGCGCCTTCACGGCGGCCAAGCCTTAGATTTGTGCCAAGGAATGGAAGAATCAAGACACTGAAAGCAATCATAATCAATAAGTCCATCCGGACTTCGATGAGTTGTACCGAAATGGGGAAAGTAAGAGAAGCCGCTCCCAGGATGCAGAGTACGTTGAATATATTGGAGCCTATAATATTCCCCAGAATAAAATCAGTTTCTTTTTTTAAAGAGGCAACACCGCAACTGGCGAGTTCAGGAAGTCCGGTGCTGAATGCAACCAAGGTAAGTCCAATAACACGATCAGGAATCCCCAACACCTGAGCGATATTCACCGCCCCTTCGATTAGACTGCGTGCGCCAAGAGAGAGCAAAGCAATTCCAGCCAAGACACCGATCCCTGCTGTAAAGACGCTTCCTTGAGGCTCGTCGAACTTTTCGGCATAATCGCCTTCTCCGGCACTGTATTTGGTTCGCCAAATGATCGCCCATAAATAGAGAATCAGTAGAATCAAAAGGCAAACGCCTTCGAGCCTGCTGATAAGTCCATCTTCTATGAGCAAGAAAAACAAGAGACCTGTCAAGATTAAAAACGGAACCTCCTGACGAATAAAACGGATACCGGTCCCCAGCGGGGTAATCAACGCGCAGATTCCCAGTATCAATCCAATGTTGACAATATTTGATCCGATGACGTTTCCCAGAGCGACTTGAGCCGAGCCTTTCATAGAGGCAGCAAGCGTCGCCGCCAATTCGGGACTGGACGTACCGAAAGCGACAACGGTTAATCCCACCACCAAGGAACTTATGCCCAACCTGCGAGCCAATTTGGTGGAATACCTAACAAGAGTTTCACCACCGAAATACAAAAAAGCTGCACCCAAAAGAACCCAGAAAACATTCAGCATCATAATCTTTTCTACTTTCTATTGTGAAGTTAACCTATTTCGATCTTTTAATAAGAACAAAAAGGCTTATTAAAGCCATTGCCTTGGCATGAGATTGGCACCAAAATAACTCAAAAATAATACTCGGTCTATTTCAAGGAGTAAACAATTTGATTCAAGTGAATGATTTTCACAAAACCTATCGGGAAATTGTTGCCGTAAAAAACCTGAGTGTTGAAGTAAAATCCAATGAAATACTCGGTTTAGTTGGGCCAAATGGAGCAGGCAAAACCACAACACTTCGAGCCTTGGCGGGTATTATACCACCCACGGAAGGAATCTTGACCATTGCTGGACACGATATCATTAAAGAATCCGTAAAAGCGAAAAAGACATTGGCTTATATACCAGATAATCCTAATCTTTTCGACAATCTTACGGTTTGGGAGCATCTTGAATTCTCAGCGGCGGCCTATCAGGTGGATCAATGGGAAGAAAAAAGTGCCGAGCTGTTGAAACAATTCGAATTGGAGGAGCATAAAAATAAACTTGGTCAGGAACTATCCCGCGGGATGAAGCAGAAAGTGGCCATTTGCTGCGCCTATCTTCACGACCCCAAAGTGATTCTATTCGATGAGCCTCATACCGGATTGGATCCTCGCGGGATACGTACCATCAAAAACTCGATTCTAGAGCGATCTCGAAGCGATGCGGCGGTTATCATCAGTTCTCACTTGTTGATTATGGTCGAAGATTTATGCACCCATTTATTGATTCTGCATCATGGGGAAGGATTATTTTTTGGCCGAGTCGAAGAAGCACGAAAAGCCTTTGCTGACGCCGAAGGAGATGCATCTCTGGAAGACGTATTTTTCAAAATCACGGAACAAGATATTAAACAACAAAAACTAAACGAAGAATCCAGAATCAATTCATGACAGGTCAATCATGCATCCAGCACTATTGAAACTCGTGAAGCTCAATGCCCATGCCCGATGGCGGCAAACTGTCCGCGGGTTGAAAACACCAAAGGGAGCCATTTTTTTTGCAGTAGCCATCTTGTGGTTTCTTCTCATAATAATTCCCAATCTTTTGGTTGCCTTTAAAGTGAATCGAACCGATACTGAAATGGTTCGAGTCATCATTCCCTGGGGTTTATTCCTACTATGTCTCATTAATTTAATATCTTCCATGTGGGAAAAATCCCTTCAATTCAAATTGAGCGAAATCGATTTTTTATTTCCGGGACCGTTCACTCGGCGCGAGATTTTGATCTATAAAATCGCCAATAGTTTGAACGGCACGCTGTTTATGTCTTTGATTTTTTCGCTGATTTTTCTCAGACACACCACGTTTTGGCTTGCAGGATTTACTGGAATCTTTTTCACGTTGATGTTCATTCAGCTATTCAGTATGGCTGTTATTCTTGTCAAGCAAACTATTGCTGAACATGCCTACAATACATTCAGAAAAGTGATTGTTGTTGTGATTGTAGCCTTAATCGCTTACGGTGCGGGAGATCGATTAATAGAGGGAATCCGGCAGGACCCGATAAACACGCTTAAAAGCATTCAGGATTCATGGTCAATTTATATCTTATTGTTACCCTTCAAAGCATTTTCTTATGCCATCACTGCAACCACTCTGATTGAACTTGCACAATGGTTGTCCATTGCATTGATTATCGATCTGTCCATTTTGAGTCTTGTTATCATGATTGATGCCAATTTTTTGGAAGTTTCTATAAAGGTCAGTCAGAAACAATATCAGCGCATCAAACAGGCCCAGCGTGGACAAGTCTGGTCAGGCTTTGGAAGAAAACAGACCAGTAAATTGCATATTCCACAATTTCCCTGGATGGGAGGAACCGGACCAATCGCCTGGCGGCAAACTATGCATGTGTTACGCAACAGCGGTAGTTTTCTTTTCTTTTTGTTTTTTATTCTTGTTATGATAGGCCCCATGTTATTTATGGATGGAGATAAGGATAGTAATTTAATATATCCTTTTTTAGGCATGTTGGCATGGATCACATTTATTTTTACAATGAGTATTCCGTTCGGATTTCGTGGTGATTTGGAACATATGGATTGGTTTAAGATGCTCCCCATTTCATCGAGGTCTGTCGCCGTGGGTGAAATTATAGGGAATATTTTATTTATATCCCTCTTGCAAATAATTCTATTTATTGCCTTCGCCATATATCAACCCGATTCAATCTTAATATTGGTCATTGCGGCCTTTTTCACAGTCCCATTCAATGGCATGCTGGTGAGCATGGACAATTTACTCTTTCTACTTTTTCCAATTCGGGTTTCACAATCGACTCCCGGCGACTTTCAGAATTTCGGAAAACAAATGATTTTCTTCCTGCTGAAAATGGCAACCCTCATTGTCGGTTTAGGTATTGCTGTGGGATTGGGATTGTTAATCTATTGGCTCACCAATTATCTGATGACCTTATTATTAATCACGACTTGGATCATTTTGATGTTGGAAGTAACTTATATTGTTGAAATGGTTACTTGGGCTTATAAAAAGTTCGATCCCAGCCTGGATACACCAGCGTGAACTTTGTATTTCATACTTTAAATGACTTTACCTAACGCATGGGGAGGTTGAACTCTAGTTCGTTGAAGGGAAAGAACCACTAACGCGAAAACGAACGGTAAAACCAGCCAGCCTCTTGATGGGATCATAGGAAATACACCTTGAAACCGTTCGCCTAAGGCTTCCGCACATCCAAAAAACAGGCAGATCAGCACGGCTCGTCCTGGCCGCCAGCCGCTGCAGATCAAAGCCGCCAGCGCCACGAATCCTCGTCCATTGGTCATCCCTACACTGAACTGGCTAATATCACCGAGCGAGAGTTGAACGCCACCGAATCCAGCCAGGATTCCGCTAACGATGACTGCAGTATAACGGTATATCGAAACCCGGCAGCCCACCGCTTTCACAACTTGTGGATCTTCACCGCAGGCACGCAAACGTAATCCAAAAGGTGTGTAATAAAAAATAAATATCGTGAATCCAACGGCTACCACCAGAAATAAATGGAGTGGTGACAAAGGAAAAAGAAATTCAGAGACAATAGGAATATTGTCCCACCCTTGAATCGAGGGAATTTTGGTCACTTCGGGAGAATTGCCTCGGGCGTTGAATATGCGGAAAAGAAGAAAGCCGGTAATTCCCAATGAGAATAAATTAATCCCCATGCCGCTGACGATTTGATCCGCTTTCAAGTGGATACTAACCAAAGCATGGATCAATCCAAACAGCCCCCCTGCGACACCTCCGGCAACAAGGCCTATCCACGGATTTCCGGTCATACCGGAACCGGCGACTCCCGCAAAAGCCCCGGCTAACATCATCCCTTCAAGGCCAATGTTCATGATACCTGAGCGCTCACTATAGGCTCCCCCCAAGGCCGCCCACAACAAAGGAGCGCCTTTAAGTATCCCCGCATGAATGAGAACCGGGAGCTCATGAAGAAGAATTACCGCAACAACAGTACCCCAGTCATTCATTGGTTCGCCACCTCATAAATACTGCCACACAAATAATAAGAATACCCTCCAACATAAGCACCAGTTCTTTGGGAACCCCTAAATCCAGCTGCATCGACCGGTCCGAAGCCCGCAGAGTCGCGATAATCAACGCGGAGGGGATCGCCGCCCACGGTTCACACAAAGCAAGGAACGCCACCGCGATTCCGTCGAATCCATAGCTGGCGGTGAACCGGGCAAAAAAGGTATGAGATATGCTCGTGGTTTCCAAAGCACCCGCCAATCCAGCACATCCCCCGCCTAGTATCATTGACCAGAAATACATCCGTTTCACTTGTATCCCGGCAAAACGAGAAGCCTTGGGATTGCTGCCCACCGCTCGCATATGAAATCCAAACCAGGTACGGTATAAAACAAAGGAAAATCCAGAGGCGGTAATAATGGATACCAAAATCCCCCACGATGTTTTCGCTGCTCCAGCAGACCAAAGAATAGGCATTTGGGCTGAGGCTAGAATCTGTGCAGTACGGCTGGTTCCCTCCCCTGCACTCAACATATTGAAGGCCAATTCATTGACCAGCTGAAAGGCAATAAAGTTCAGCATGATGGTACTGATCACTTCATGCACACCACGGAAGGTTTTTAGGAAAGCAGCGATGCTTGCCCAAATAGCGCCGCATAAAATCCCCGTCGCAAGACACAAAAACAAATGCAGCGGCCCCAAAAATTGCATAGGAAACGCTCCAACCACAGCCGCCGAAAGCGCCCCAAGATACATCTGTCCTTCACCGCCAATGTTGAACAATCCTGCCCTGTAAGGTATAACCACAGCCAGGCCGGTCATGATTAAGAGCATGGTTTTTGTGATCACCAGTAAAATTCCAGTTGGTGATCCCCAAGAACTGAAGATGATGGTTTTAAACACCAGGAACGGGGATTGACTATCCAACCAAAGAAAAATCGAGATCAATGTCATTGCGATGGCTATGGATAATAGAAGGGAGGTAACTCGTCTCAAAGCCATGAATTACCCTCCCACCATTGCCTTGCCTAGTTCTTCGGCAGTCCATTGGTCAGCAGGGCGGATCTGGGTAAACATCCCACGATGAATAACCGCAATCCTGGCGCACATCAAGAATAACTCCGGCAATTCGGAAGAAAACAAAATCATGGCCGCTCCTTCATGGCATATTTGTATGAGCGTTTCATGTACAAAACGGGAAGCCCGTAAGTCCAAGCCGCGAATCGGATCATGTGCCACAATCAGCCGAGGATTCCCCATCAGTTCCCGGGCAATAATGAGCCGCTGCTGATGACCTCCGGAGAGACGGCGGGCTGTATCGTAAGGTGAGGATCTTTGGATGTTGAATCGATCCAAATGATCACTGACATATTGAGTGATTGTTTGTTTTGACAACCATACACGATTTCTCGTAGGAAAACTCTGTTCGTTCAACATGAAATTTTCTACCAATGAATGTTCAGGAAGCAAGCCTTCATCCTGGCGATCCTGCGGAATATAAGCCATTCCACAGCGACGCCGCTCATGGGCAGTCAGTGCCGTAATATTTTCTTCATTCAACAGGATGGAACCCGTATCCACAGGGATTAAACCAAGTATCGTTTCTATGAGTTCCTGCTGACCGTTTCCGGTGACACCAGCAATACCTAGAATTTCATTTTCCGATATATACAAAGAGATGTTCTTAAGATCGACACGATTTTCGAGAGGCGGGGATGAAACCGAATTCATTTGGAAAATGGCCCGCCCGGTTTGTGGCTTTTGATAGGATTCAATGGACAATTCTTCACCTATCATCGCTTTGGCGATATCAGCGGAATTAACTTTGTTTAAGGGGGATTGGAGGACAGCTTTTCCCTTTCTCAAAACGGTTACTTTATCAGCAGCCTGCATCACTTCGGGCAGCCGGTGCGTGATCAACAAGACCGCGATGCCCTCTCTGCGAAGAGAGCGCACAGTTTCAAGAAATCGATCCACCTCATGAGTAACCAATGATGCGGTGGGTTCATCGAACAGCATAATACGTGCATTGCGGTACAATACCTTTGCAATTTCAACCTGCTGTCTAAGGCCAACTGGCAATGTTTCAACCAGTGAATACAAAGGCAGATCCATATTGTACCGTTCAAGCAGCGTGCCGATCTCTTTTTCGGCACGTTTACGGTTTACTCGAAAACTGGAGCCAATTTCACGGCCTAGAAAAATGTTTTCTAAAACACTTAATGATGGGATAAGAGCAAAATGCTGCTGAACCAGTCCAATTCCATGCTGCAAGGCATCGCTTGGACTGTGTATAATTACGGACTGGCCATCAATATACAACGATCCTGAATCAGCCAAACAAAGCCCGTAAACAATGGAAACGAAAGTTGATTTCCCTGCGCCATTCTCACCAAGAAGCGCATGAACTTCTCCATATTGAAGATCAAGCGAAACGGAATTATTTGCCAAAATAGTTCCAAATTTTTTGTTGATATTTCGGGCGGAAAGCGCAGGAACAGTATTATTCATCGGCTTGGTGTATTTATTGGGTTTTCAACTGATCGATTGGTGGTTTAAAGTTTTCCAACTCTTCATAAGTCTTCGGGATAGTTAACGTTCCGGATATGATCAGTTCTTTCGAACGATCCATGGTAAGAAACGCTTTTTCGGGAACAAGATGCCTCGTGAATTCCATCTCTGTCAAGCCAACATAACCGTCTTTTAAACCCACTTCATAAATACCCCCCACAAATTGCCTATCATAGGCGGCTACGATCTGATCGGATACGACACGATCCATGCGTTTAAGTACACTGGTCAAAATCTTTCCAGGAGCCAGATCATCTTGATTGATATCTACACCTATAGCGAAACGGCGATCCGGCGCTTCCCGAACTGCCTCGATCACACCGATACCGCTGTTGCCCGCCAATTGAAAGAGGATATCCGCCCCCTGCCCCATTAGACTCTGCGCCAAGGATTTGGCTTTGACCGGATCAGTAAAACTGCCGATTGTCGACGATAAAATTTTAATCTCTTTTTCTTGTATCTTCGCACCCGTATTTGCTCCGGCGCGGTATCCTGTTGCGAAGGCTTCGACAGGTGGTATATCCATTCCCGGCATCACGGCGATAGTATCAGTTTCAGTGACATAACTCCCCAGAATGCCAGCCTGAAAAGCGCCTTCCTGCGATTTAAAATCGAAACTGGCGATGTTTTCTCCTTTTATACGTCCATCAATAAATACAAAGGCCTTGTCCGGATAATGGGGAGCGGCCTTTTGCACTGAGTCGGCGATTAAAAATCCTAAAGCTACGATCACTTCCGCTCGTTCCGCGGCCAGGTTCAAGTTATCGTTGTAATCGGTTTGTTCGCGGGATTCGATTGTCTTGATCTCAATCGAGTTACCACGATCAGCCAGGCGTTTTTGGGCATCCTTGCAGCCTTTCCATCCTGCATCGTTAAATCCTTTGTCGCCCAGACCTCCTACATCGGTAATCAAGATGACTTGAAAATCGTTTTCAGGGGGTTGTTCACCACTGGGGCGATCATTGGAGGAACAGGATAGAAACACTAAAGCGGTGAGAATGCATAATCCTATAGGGAATTTATTCATTTTTCTCCCCTTTTCGATAAAGACTTCATAACAATCATAAGGATAAAACATTATATAAAAATACCTTCATAACAAATTTTGATGAAGGCATCTTAAAAGGCTCGGGCATGTAGTGGCTAGAACATCTTGGGAGCGCGGGCATCTTGCCCGCACTAATTCCGATAAAGTTATCATAGATAAAAATGGGGATTTCTCAAAACTATGTCAGATGAGGAAGAAGCCACAACATAGGGAAATCCGCCGCGGCAAACATAGGTTTGCCCTTACCATATGTAGGGTTAGACCTATGTGTCTAACCTGTTATGAGACCACCCCAATGTTAAGGCTATAAAAACATAGACAAGACTTGTGAGAAAACAGTAACAATCACAAGCGCAAGAGGATAAATTGAAGCGTAATTGATGGTTGGAGTATCAGACTCAATACTGCTGGCGACGACTCCCAACGCGGGTGTGCTGGTCATAGCGCCGCAGACAATCCCTAAAGAGGCCAGGCGTCCAAGACGGAAAAGAGCCACCGCGCTGAAGAAAGCAACAAACAGCGCACAAACAGTGGTGACCGCACCAAAGAAAAACATCTTCAATCCTGTCTGCTGGAACACTTCAACAAAAGTCTCACCCGCGCTCGAGCCAGCCGCAGCCAAAAAGAAGATGAGACCAATTTCGCGAATCAAATATTTGGCGGCATTGGGAACTCGAGTACTGATTCTACCGATCTTGCCGAAGTGACCAAGCAAAATAGCAACCAGTAAAGGCCCTCCGGCCAATCCCAGTCTGAAGGTTACACCACCGGGAAGGCTAATGGGGAAAGTGCCGATTAGTACACCTAATACAATGCCGCCGGTTAAAGCGATTAAGTTGGTTTCATGGATACGCCTTTCCTGCTGGCCTACGATGGTCACGAAACGTTCGCAGTCATCTTTGTCGCCGACGACACGAATCAAATCCCCCACTTCCAATTTTGTAGAGCCGGTGGGGACAAACTCGATATCCTCCCTTCGCAGGCGAGTAATCACCACACCGAACAGCTCCTTCACTTCCAATTCCCGCAGGGACTTCCCAGTGATCTTGGGGGATGATACCAATACATCGCGGCTGACAATATTCAGGGCAATATCCATGTCGGCATTTGTTTCTTTGCCGATAATATGCTCCAGTTTTTTCAGTTCTTTTTCCGTCCCGGTAGCTCGAACGATATCATCCAGTTGAAGAACCGTATCGTCATGCGACATGAAAATCCGGTCACCTCGCTTAACCCGGGTAACATTGGCTTGTGTCATGCTGTGCAGATTGATTTCCACCAGCGGCTTGCCGGTGCAGTTGGGATTGGTAACCACAAATTGTTTTACCTGAACACCGGAGCCAAGCGACTTACCGCGCGCTTCTTCACTGCGTAATTCTTCTTTAGTTCCTCTCAAACCAGCAATGAATTGTACAAAGAGAACTACCCCTATTACACCAAAAGGATAGGCGACTCCGAAGCCAACGGAAATCGTGGGGTCCTTCAAGACATCCTGGGCTGCTGCCAAACCGGGAGTTGAAGTCAATGCGCCAGCGAATATTCCCACACTGAGAGGAACAGGCAGTTCGAAAATTTCACTGCACACCCATATAATCACTGCGGCAGAGAAAAGTGAGAGAATGGCAATAAACAGAAACGATAATCCATGCTGCTTAATGATTCTAAAAAAACGGGGGCCGACTTGAAGACCAATGGCATAAACGAATAAAACCACCCCTAAATCAGCAATCGCACCAGGAATAAACACACCAAAATGTCCAAACAAAATAGCCACAAATAATACAGCAGACGTCCCCAGAGAAAATCCTTTGACACTTATCCTGCCAACGGCCAAACCCAGGCTCAAAATCAGAAAAAGAGCAATCACCGGCTGAGCGGCTAATTTAGAAAACAATGCATCCATAAGTAATTCAAATCCTATAATGGATTATAAAAAAACATTACATCAAGACGGACTTAAAGGGAAAAGTGAAACAATAGAGTGTTTGCTGAATGATATTCAGTTTATCCGCTGGACTTTTTTGAGGTAGGTCTGCATAAAAATCCCGCAAAGAAGCGAACTATCCGGCTAATTGTAAAAAACCTTATTGATTTTAACTGCTTTCTGCAGTACTGTGGAGTGATTACTCGTTATGAAAATCATGGAAAGGTCAACTGTATGGTTTATTCAAAACATCGGATTTTAATCCTCGTTTTTGTATTGGGAATAGTCTCCAGATTACAGGCACAAGAAATCCTCCATTGGCTGGGAAATGACCATTATTATATGGCTTTTTCTCTATTGACGGATTGGAACAGGGCCACGGAATTTAGTAATGATGTTTATTACCTGCCAGGCTATCTTGCAACGGTCAATTCAGAGGAAGAACTTCAGTTTCTAATAAATAATGTCCCTTCTGCTAACTTTCCCTATCTGCTGGGTGGAAGGAAAAATGCCCAAAGTGATAGCTGGGAATGGGGCACAGGTGAAGCATGGTCTTTTGAGCAGTGGTGTCCGGGTGAACCTAACAATAGTTCGGATGCCGTTATTGCACTGAATGCATGTGGATTGATGGATGTGAATACAACCGCTAATTATCCTTTCATCATCGAGTGGGATGCCGATCCCACTAAGCCAATCCATAAAGTTGATACATCCAATCCTGATTCAGTGGCAGCATTTGGATCCATGCAAAAAATTGGGAACGCAATACAGCAAATGTACCAGGAAAAAGGATTATTATTGGTTGATTTTTATGACCAGGAAACTGAGGCCGGTAAAGCACGCTTGGAAGGGCCTTTGCAAAATATTGGGAATCCCACTGATCGGGAACGTACGGCCCGTGATATTCTTTTACCGCTGGTGCATTTCGGATATCTGGATGAGATTCCGGTGGATCCTTTTCCTTTGGAAGATCCTCACCCCACCATCGATACTTTTATCTATGTGGATGAAGAACGGGTCATTGAAGGAAGAGATATGCCAAGCAGCGTTGGTGAACGGCAACGGCTTAATCTTTACAAGATAACCTATGATACGAATGATTGGTTTTTGATCAGCCCCGGTCCGAATGGTTCAATTTTTGAAAGGCCTCAAACCATGGATAACCCTACGCTGCAAAAAATTGACGTTGTGTCTCAACCTCCTTTTGTCGAACATTTAAAAGAAAAAGCTTATCAGGATATGGTTAAAATCGGTCACGCAATCGAACAACTGCGTGCTGAAAAAGGTGTCCTGCTGGTTGACGGTTGGGATGACGATACAGGGACGGGGCGTTCTCGACTCAGAGACGAGTTTGATGGTGTTGGCGATGTTCCAGAGAGTACAAGAGTAACATCAGATATATTGCAGCCGCTAGTACATTTTGGCTATTTGGATGAAATACCACTTGATCCATTTGTGCGTCATAATCCCGCTTCGCCTACTCAAAGCGATACCTACTGGTACACGGATTATGACGGGGATCCGGAGCTTTGGGAACCCAATTATGCGCACAATTGGGACGGAGGAGTTTTACGTTATATTTATCCTGATCCACCTTTGGAAAAAGGTGAATGGATGCTCATGTCAGCGGGTCCGGTACTTAGCCCTGTGTCTATATATATTCGAGGCATTTCAATTACACTGCGGTCTTCAGAACTTGATACGCCTGTTTTTGACTGGCCGCTTTACTAATGCTTCCTCTTTCAAAGGTCAATCAGTTCTAAGTTCTAAAATTTCCCAATGGAGCTCTTGTCATTGGGAGTGGATACTACTTTTTTAATGAGGAGTTTAACGCCAACAAATACTTAGAAAGAGATCCTTCATTCCCAAATCAAGTACAGAAAGCACGACAACAGGGGCTTTTTCCTGCGGTTCTAGCTTATCCACACAGTCTTATGCTTTATGGATACAAAATTAAACCATTCACCCTTTTTCTTTGGGATGATAAAAACAAAAAAAATCCGCATGAGAAGGACATTATAAATCTAGCTCTAACGGCATCGCTGAAAGTCAACTTTACCTTTACATAAAACTGAGCACCCTTAGTCAACTTCCACAAGTTCGATCTCAAAATTCAGTTGTTTACCCGCCAGAGGATGATTTCCGTCTAATGTAACATTGCTCTCATCCACATTTGAAACCAAAACATTCGTAACAGTACCATCTTGAGCCGAAGCCTGGAGCACCATGCCAATTTGAGGGTCAATACTGGGTGGCAATTGATCCTTGCTCACCACGGCGATCAAATCATCGCGATACTCTCCATAAGCCTCGTCTGGAGACAGAGTAAAGTTTTTGGTATCGCCTTCGTCCATTCCAATAACCGCATTCTCAAATCCCGGGATGACGGATCCCTGCCCTAAAATAAATTCAAGCGGGTCCTTTTCCCGGGATGAATCGAATACCGTTCCATCATCCAATGTTCCACTATAATGTACTTTCACTTTGTTTCCTGTTTGAGCTTGTGTCATACGTTTCACCTTTCCAAAAAACTTTTGCGCGAATCGTTAAGGACATAAACATAAAAAAATGAGTCATGGAAGTAGACTCATTCCACAAAAGTTTTTAAATTTGTATGTTATTATGATAAAACTTCTTTATTAAATGTGAAGGGGAAATTTCCTCTCACCAATCGGGCTCACTGAGTGTTATTTGACTTGGCTGCTCTTGATTAATATTTGAAAAGGAATTTGGATATAACGCAAGCACCATCTCAACCAATATGTCATATTAATGCCATCAAAAAGGAAGTGACGATGAATGACTCCCACAAAAAACCAGCGTTTTCGTTTCTTATGTTCTGCCTGGTTTCAATCGGTTTAACCATACCTGCTCATCACTCAACAGCTGAAAATTCCGATCCGGAAATAACTCCTGAAGCCGCCCTCATCCTTTTAAAAAACGGAAATAAACGTTTCGTCAATGGAGAGCGTCTTTTCCAGCATATTAGTAAAGAAAGGGTAAAAGAAGCCGCTGATGGGCAGAATCCTTTTGCCACTTTAATCACCTGCTCTGACTCAAGAGTGCCTCCAGAACACATATTTGATATGGGAATTGGGGATATATTTGTCATCCGTGTTGCTGGTAATGTTTGCGATACCGATGAAATCGGCTCTATTGAATACGGTGTCGACAATTTGGCCACCCCTCTTTTGGTGGTAATGGGTCATACCGATTGCGGAGCCGTGTCGGCGGTGCTCAAGGAAAAAGAGGTACATGGGAGTATCCCAAAACTGATTGATAACATTATCCCGGCTGTGAACCGAGTAAAAAAAGAATATCCCCATCAGGGAAAAGATGAATTAATCAATAAGGCGGTTCAAGAAAATGTCTGGCAGTCAATCAATGACCTGTTCAAGACCAGCCCGATTATACGCGAGAAAGTTAAATTGGGAGCATTGAAGGTTATCGGAGCGGTTTATCATATCCAAACTGGTGAAGTGGAATGGCTTGGTTCACATCCTCAGCAAGAAAAATTGATAAAACAATCTCAAAACAATTCCAAAAATCAATTATTCCATGTCGTCTATTTCTGGTTGAAAGAAGGAGCCAGTGAAGAACAAAGAAATCAATTGATCAATGATTGCAAAGACTATCTGGGATCGATCGAAACAGTGAAAAGCATCAAAGTTGGGATTCCTGCCAATACCCCCGAACGTGATGTCGTGGATCATTCATTTGGAGTTGGACTCATCATAGAGTTTGACGGTATTGAAGGCCACAATATCTATCAAAAACATCGGAAACACCAAGAATTCATTGAAAGAAATAAAGCGATTTGGGAGAAAGTCCAAGTTTATGACATGGTTGAGCAATAAAATCTTATAGAGAGGGTCTCCGATGAAAAAAATATATTCGAAAGCTGGCGATCTAGGATTTACATTGACGGGTACTGAGGAGAAAATTCCGAAGGATTCTCCTCACTTGAGTGCATGTGGTATCACCGAAGAATTGAATTCCTTAATTGGGGTTGCTATGTCTCTGGGAGTTACTCCGGAGATTATTCCTATTCTCATTCAGATTCAAAGCGACTTATTCAGTATCGGCACCGAAATTTCATCGATAAGTGATACATCTATTACTCCAGTTGGGAAAATTGAGCCACAGAATATAAAAACCCTGGAAGAATATATAGATAAATTATCCGAATCATTGAGTGAGCAATCCAATTATATCCTGCCAGGAGGGTCTCTGCCGGGTTCGATTTTACATTTGGCCAAAAATTTCTGCCGGAGAGTGGAACGCAGTATTGTCTCTCTGCACCAAACCCATCCTGTCAATGAATCGATATTACAATATTTCAATCGCCTATCCGATTTAATGTATGTGATGGCACGATTTCAAAACCGGCAGGATGGTGTCGAAGAAACCGAATGGAGTGGGAAACGGCAATAATCCTTGAAAAGTTCTTCCGTTGCGAGTGATTCAGTCCATGAGCATGTTTAAGACAAGCCAATTCACCTTATAAGGAGAAAATGGAAATGCATACCAAAGACATAAAAGAAGAAGCCCATCGTTTATTGGATAATTTGCCAGAAAAAGCGACCTGGGATGATTTGATGTATAGGATCTATGCCCGTCAAGCTATTGAAGCAGGGATAAAAGACAGTGATGCAGGCCGAACGGTTGATGTCAAAGAAGTGCGCAAAAAATTTGGATTGCCGGAATGAGAGTTCACTGGACAGATAATGCGATAAAGCAGCTGGTTAATATTTATGAATACATCAGCCTCACCTCACCCACTTATGCGAAAAGGATGGTGGATAAGATAACAAGACGTTCAGAACAAATAGTCGAATATTCATTATCAGGGCGAAAGGTTCCGGAATATAACGCAAAAGATATTCGTGAAATAATAGAGAAGCCTTACTGAATTATCTATCGAATCAAACTAGAGCAAATTGACGTTGTAGGGGTCATTCACTGTTCCCAGTTATTACCAGATAATATTTAAAAAGCGATTGGTCAAGTGCCGGGTGCCAAAGGCAGTGCTTCGCCTTGCCTTTGGCACCCGGTATTTCCGATGCGATGCTTGATGCGATAAAGCGAAACCGGTGAAATGGCCATCCATTTCTTAGAATAAATGAAGATCCATAATAATATGAGACATTGAAGGCGAAGCTTATTGAGGATGAGGCAGCGTCTCGAGTAGATTTTGCCCGGCCCCATATCGCTAGTTCTGTAGGGTGGGCTCAAAGCGGAGAATAGTACGCCTCGTCAAAATAAAAAACGCATGTA
>CAZXSQ010000005.1:26134-36883 GCA_964643335.1 uncultured bacterium | reverse complement strand
AGACACTCTTTTTTCTGAAAATTCTTTCAATTTTTCTATTTTGCAAGAAGCTCAATATCTTGGGATTTACTTTATTTTCAGGCAGCCATTCATTGTCAATTGTTTCAATGAAACAGTTTTTTACTTCTTGCTTACTGATCCTATCAGACATAATCTTATTGCATAGAAATACATCCATCAAACGCACCAATTTTTTGCCAGAAATTTTGATAAGGTCTATATGGTTTTTATTAATATCTTCTATAGATGTATTACCAGTGCTCGATTCTGATTCTACTGGGATATGTTCAATTAAATTTTCATCAAATTCGATTGAACCTATGAAGCGTAATATTTCGCTTAGCACATACTCAGAGAATTCATCCTCGACCAATGTATTAAAAATTTCATCTATAATTTCAGAGCCATAGGTATAAACCATTTTTTCTAGTATATCAAATTCTTCATTGGAAGCTGTTTCTTCTTCCTCATTGTATTTTATGCTGTGTAGTAAATGCTTGATATTGCCTGCTTCTGGTGATGTAAGGACTTGCAATCGTTCGGTGTTATTTGTCTGCCAATTCCAGTTCTCGTTCATTTCTTTACTCTTATTTTTTTACAAATTGATTGAATTCATTATTTTCTCGAATTATACCTCAGTTAGATTATACCTAAATCAATACAAAAGATACTTCTCCCGCACTTTTTTAAAGCGTTCCACCCCGCTATATGTGGTCTTGAGGATGGTTTGGTAATCGTGGCCTTCTGAGATCATTGAGCGGAGGTTTTCGTTTCCCCATAGTTGGTCTAGGTATCGTCTCATTTTGAACTGGTCTGGGTAGAGACGCTGGGCTGCGCATAGGAGAGCCACGGTGAATTCGATGGGGCGGAACTGTTCGCGGTTTGTAATGTGGAATTGCAGGCCCTGGCATTGTTGGTCTTTGTATTTTGGATTGTTTACTTTTCCTTCGATTCTTTTTGGTGTAAATGTGACCGGTTCGATTTCTATTCCCGTCATGACTTCCTTGGGGATGGCTTTGAACCATTGGCCGCTATTGATATAAGGAGCGCCGATAATAAGAAAAGGAGCTTTTGTTCCACGTCCTTCAGATAAATTAGTTCCTTCTATTAAACACGTTCCAGGATAGATAATCGCTGTTTCCAGTGTGGGCATATTTGGAGAGGTGGGCGTCCAGGGCAAACCAGTTTCATCATACCACATATCGCGTTGATAGCCTTCCATTGGAATGACGGTCAGCTGAGCATCCAAGAAAAAACCACCATACGATTCTTGATTAAACAATTGTGCCAATTCACCCACCGTCATTCCATATTGCATTGGAAGCGGTATTACACCCACAAAACTGCAAAACATAGGATTAGTGATTGCACCTTCCACACGGGTGGCGTTGATAGGATTTGGTTTGTCCAGCACAATGATGGGTATGTTTTTTTGCTTGGCCGAGTTCATTGCGAGAAATAAATTGGAAATGTAGGTATAAAACTTGACGCCTACATCCTGGATGTCGTAAATGAGGACATCCACATTCTCAAGCATTTTGAGGGTGGGACCTCGAAACTCCCCATAAAGACTGTATATAGGTATATCTTTCAGAAAAGTATCTTGAATATCAGCGCCGTCTTCAACATTTCCTTGAAATCCATGTTCGGGGCCGAATATGGCTTTGATTTCAGCATGTTGGGAGAGAAGGCGAGTGATATGTTTTCCGCCGGAATCAAGTGATGTGTGGTTGGCAATTATCCCTAGACGTTTGTCTTCAATCAGATGGAGATAGTTTTCGAGAAGGTTTTCTAATCCCAATTGCACTTGTGTTTCACCTTTTGGTACTACCATAGTTGATAAGCAGAAGATGATTATACCTGATAACAGTAGATTTCGCTTTTCCATTTGTTTGCCTTTCAGTTTTTCTCCTATTTTAAGGTGATGATGGCGCTATTGGAGTAGGGGTAGGTGTCGGAGTATAAGGTGGTGCGGACATTGCGTTTGGTGTGGGAGTGGATGTTGAAGCCGGTGCCGGTGTTGGCGTGGAACCACTTTCTGATGGTTCGGCGTCATAGATACGGAGATTGTCTATGTATGCCCCTTCCGATGCAACCGACGAATCGCTTTCAAAGCGGAAGACAATTTTCAGAGCAGTGTCTTGGGGGAGGTTGGCTTCAAAATGAATGAAGTCTTCTTCACCCAGCGGCTGTCCTGCTTCATCTTCCGCATTGGATGTGTCAAAGAAACCATCGAAGGTCCCCGTTTCGAGTACGGTTCCAACTGCATTTTTATCCGTTGTAATAGTACCATCACCATTGATATCGAGCAGTTCATATTCGGTTTCTCCTGAACGTAACAGCTCCACCACCAAATAATCTTTGATACTGCTATACGGTTCTTCAAACGCAAAGGCTATGTCGAAAGCGATTTTGGGTGAATTGGCCGCTGTCGTATCAAATGTTTGGATTATTTCCAAGATGGACGTTTGTGCGTTTTCATAAAAACCAAAATCGCTGTTGAACGCTGCGCTTTTGCCGTTGCTTTTGGCCACGCCGTAATTGGTTTGGTTCTCAGCGGATGCATCGAAAATAAACCAGGGAACGACGAAATTCAAAGCGGGTAAGCGTCCTTGAGCTAATAGTTCATCCCGCGAATCGTTATCCAGGGTATTCATGCCTCCATCAGCCAATGTATCCAATGAATCGAAATCGGTGAAGAATAAATCTTCAGGCTGGATAGGAGTGGGCACCGGTGTGGGTTCTTCTTGAGTTACGGAATACTGGAGTGTTCCGCTTGTCATTGATTGATTAGGGCCGCTCAATGCCCGAAGAATGATGTTGAATTGATATGTATTACCATCCTGTGGGCCATCGGCATAAGTGTCATGAGTACGGAATTCTTTGTTGGGAGTCCACCAGAAATAATTGAGGTTGCTGTTATAGGTTTGACCCAGGAACTCGAAGGGGCCTCCGTCAATACTGACCTGCACGTGGTATTCATTCACTTCTGACGGATCAACGCCGAAATTCCATGCGATCTGAATGGCCCGTTCATCCGAACTGTCCCTATCGGAGCCGCTGGATGCCATGGGCGCGAGATCGTCACCACCGAGCAGATCATCGAAGATGCTGACTTTTTCGGATTTGAAATTCGGTTCGGCCGATAAGGTGAGTGAAACCGGATTCCCTCCCGTGACATTGAAACCTACAGGTTGTTGTTGATCGATGTAATCGTCCGAAGTCAAATTCCCGTCAAGCCGAATCACACGAAAAGTGTATGCGGCATTGAAATCGGGACCGTTGGCGAATTCCTCTTCAATCAAAGGATTACTGGAGTTCCAATCCAGGGTGTTTGCGTTTCCTGTACCTGTTTGTCCCAAATATTTCGAACCACCTAATCCTTTTTGAACATAGACATGCCAGTTGGTTGCATCGCCTTGGGGAGCATCCCAATATATAGTAAGATTTCGCTGATCAATCGAATCGAAATCGGTTTGTCCGGTCAAATCACCCGATGTGCCGCCACTGTTGTCAAATACTTTTACGCTTTGAGCGTTTGCTGGTATTGAAAATAAAATACACGCAGTCAGCAATAAAAAAAATGTAATCAAGCGGGAAATCATCCTATAAGCTCCTTTCATGATTCTTACTCCATTTCATAATGAAAAACTGGCAGGAGGATATGAACCAATAAGAACATAAACAAAGGATTTCTAAAAAATACAAGATGTTCAAATAGATTCTATTTATACCACATCATCCTATTACAGACTTCTATATCAAAAACTAAAGAGTTTGTCCACTCAATTTGGATTCAATTGTAAAAAGTTGTTTTTCATATAAATGAATTCATATTGAGTTAAAAATCTTGAAAGTAATGTGTTTGTAAAGGATGAATTTTTCTGGTAAATATGTCACAATTCTTTTGTTTTTTTTCACGTAACTGTTTTTATGAGGGAAAATCATATGCTCCGTTTATATTTTGTTTGTGTCTCATGCTTAGTTTTAATAGTGACCACTCCTGTATTTTGTGCTGAAAGCCAATTCGAGCCGGTATTGACTTCTCATTCTATATCGCCGGAAGTTGCGGCTCCTGGTTCTTCGCTTCGCTGCCGGTTCACTTTTATGAATCGGGGGAAAAGTCCTGCTACGAGTGAAGAGAAAATTTTTCTTCATTTTGAATCGGAAAAATCGTGTGCAGCTATAAAGTGGCAGCATGATCACGATCCCCCTTACGCCACGACATTTTGGATGCCCGGCATGGAAATGATCGATGGGCCTTTTCATCTGACGATTCCACAGGAAATTGCCGAAGGTGAGTATTATGTTCATGCCGGTATATGGAATCCAGTGACTGATACACGCAGTCTTGACGTTTATTTGCCGGAGGAAATAACGGTTTCCAAAGATGCTTCAAAACCTGAGCCGTTGGTATTTGAACCTTTGTCTTCCGAAGAGGAAGCCCGGCGGGTGGTGAAACTTCTCCGGCGGTTTCATCAAGAACCGTTGGTGCGCCTTGAGAATGATATGGTTCAATTTCGTGTTCAAACGGAGCGTGGACTTTACTTAATCAAGAACACCGATACAGGGAACATTTGGCAAAGCCCACCCAATGCAGCTGGAATTGGAATGGTTTCGGCTGTCAAAGAAGAAAAAAGAATACGAGTTCCTCTTGATTCTTTGACGGTGGTTAAACAGGGGCGAAGTCACTGCCTGTTGGCGAAGAAATATAAAGGAAGCACAGTATTGACATTATGTGTACGGATTGATTCAAAAGAGCCTTCGCTGCTATTTTCATGGGCTTCAGGTGAAGAATGGCAGGTGAAGCAAATCGAATTCAATTCACTGCTGTGGACCACTGAAACTCAAGGCGGTGGGGCGGTGGTTCCACGGCTTTTAGGGCAGTATTTCCCTGCTGATAATGGTATTGAATCCAGGAAAGTATATGGAACGTATCATGGCTGGGGAGGTTTGCATATTCCCATGAGTGGGGTGGTACGCAAGGAGGGTGCTGCTCTTCTTTCTTGGGATGATCCATATATTTCGCTGCAGTATCGTTCGCGCATTGGATTCGATGCAAGATGGCCGGGGAGTCAAGTGATTTCGTTCGATATTTTAAGTGGCAAACAGGAAGCTTCTTTCCGGCTGGACCTGGTGGATGGGGATTCCTATGTCGATGTAGCCAAAAAATATAGGCTGCGTGCGAAAGAGAAGGGGAATCTGGTTACCTTGGAGAAGAAAATAAAGCGCTGCAGGGAAGCGGAAAAACTTGTTGGTGCTGCTTTGTTTAAACCTTTCGTTTGTGTCCGTAGAAACCGGACAAACGCTGAGGGTGAAGAGATCGAAGTAGTTCATACTAATTACACGGAGAAAGATTGCATTGCTTTGATTCAACACCTTCATGATGAGTTGGAACTGGAGAAAGTTCTATTCGTATTGGCGGGTTGGATCAGAAAGGGTTATGACAATCAGCATCCTGATATTTTGCCTCCCGCGCCGGAAATCGGGGGCGATGAGGGATTGCACCGTATTTCTAAAACGGTTCGTTCCTGTGATTATCTCTTTGGGCTTCATGACAATTATCAAGATATGTATGAAGATTCTCCTTCTTGGGACGAGAGTAAAATCATGATGCGCCCTAATGGAGAGCGTATGAAAGGCGGAGTATGGGCCGGAGGACAGGCCTGGTTAATTGCCTCTCCTTACGGTCTCGAATTTGCCAAAAGGAACCTGCCTGAAATCAAACGATTATATCAACCGAATGCCTATTTCATTGACACGACTTTTGCTGCTCCTCTTTATGAGTCTTGTGATCCGGTTGCTCCTTTGACTTATCATGACGACCTGACCTACAAACAGGAGCTCAGCCGATATGCCGCCGGCCTTTTCGGTATACACGGTTCGGAAACAGGAACCGAATTTGGTGTACCTGTGTCTCACTATTTTGAAGGTATTTTGAGCGGCAAGCCTCTGATTGAAAATTTTCCACAACCTGGAGCATTTAAAATACCTTTGTTTCCGCTCGTGTTTCATGATTGTGTCGCCATGTTTACTCATCAAGGCGATCGGGCGGGATTAGGTGATGCGAAGAAAATTTTGAAACATCTTGTTTATGGTACTATGCCGCTTTATCGAATAGAACCTCACCGTTATTGGGAAAATGAAATTCCCGAACCTGATTTTTCCGACCCCAATTATTGCTTTGCTAAAGGAACAAACGGTTGGGGGGAACATAAACATGTTCGGGATCGTTTTATAAAAAACACCTATGAATTTTTGTCGCCTTTCGCAGAAGGAGTGGCTGAATTGCCTATGACCGATCATAAATATTTAAAAGAAGACCTCTCTGTAGAATGCTCAGAGTTTGGGGAGTTGTGGATGGTCATTGTAAATTATGGCCCGGATGATTACGCATTTGGGCGAACTCTTCTTCCACCTATGGGATTTGTCGCTGCGGGGCCGGATTTCCTTGCGCAACATTACTATCCGGATATCGATAAAGATTCGACATGCCTGGTTGTGAAAAATGGGGGGAAGACCTATTACGGATATAGATAATGATTGCGTGTATAATGTTTGGTGTAAATTTTATTTTTCATGAAGGGAGGAGATGAATTATGCCTTTATCTGTACAGAAAGGAAAATATACCTATCAGGATTACGTAACCTGGCCGGATGAGGAACGGTGGGAGTTAATTGATGGGGTGGCATTCAACATGACACCGGCTCCTTCTTTTAAACATCAAAACATCGTTGGTAATTTTTTCAATGTGTTAAAAAATGCTTTGCGGGATAAGACATGCGTTCCTGGTATAGCACCGGTAGATGTTGTTCTTTCAGAATATGATGTGGTTCAACCGGATGTTTTTGTGGTTTGTGATCCTAAAAAGATTACGGATAAAAACATACAGGGAGCACCGGATCTGATTATCGAAATCCTCAGCCCTTTCACTTCAAAAAAAGACCGGTGGAATAAAAAGAATTTGTATGAGAGGTATGGTGTTCTTGAATACATTTTGATTGATCCGGATGGGGAGTATGTGGAACGTTATCTTTTGAAAGATGATAATACCTATGACAAAGGAGCGGTTTTTGAGCGAACAGATACAATAATCCTCGAATCCATTACCGGCATTGAGATATCTTTATCCGAAGTGTTTGAATAGGAACTGAAATCATGCCCTTAACTGCTTTAAAAGACAAGTATACGTATCAGGATTACCTGACCTGGCCGGATGAGGAACGATGGGAGCTGATCGGCGGAATAGCGCATAACATGACTCCTGCTCCGAATACCAAGCACCAACGCATCCTAAGTGAATTGAGCCGCATCATTGGCAATGCTCTTCACGGGAAAAAATGCACTCTTTTTGTGGCACCGACTGATGTTATCCTTTCTGAAACTGATGTGGTTCAACCTGATGTTTTTGTTGTTTGTGATCCTAAAAAGATTACGGATAAAAATATACAGGGTGCGCCGGAACTTATTATTGAAATCCTCAGCCCTTCCACATCAAAAAAAGACCGGTGGGATAAAAAGAATTTGTATGAGAAATATGGCATTCTTGAATATATCTTGGTTGATCCGGATGGTCAGTATGTGGAACGATATCTGCTTGAAAAAAGTGGCCATTACGGCCGGGGGGAAGCAATTGATGCGCAAACAACGATGACATTGAAATCCATATCCACCATCGAAATTCCATTATGGGAGATATTCGAGGTGGAAAGAATTCAATCATGACAAAAATAGGTTTTTATAAATGCTCCAGTTTTTTTAATCCCACCTTTTTTGGCACCTAACCTTATAGCTTTAACTCTAATATTTTTTCAGCAAGAGCTTCTTGCAAAATAGAAAAATTATTGTTTCTTAGTTTTATGGTTGAGGGTATAAAAATGGCAAAAATTTATGTGGCAGATCAGTAGGAGGAAGGCCCGGCTTGGAAGGATGAGCAAATTGCTGAAGACTTCGGCGTATCCGTGCGAACGGTGGAACGGACACGACAATGCTGTGTCGAAGAAGGACTGGAAGAGGTGTTAGTCCGCAAACCTGTGCCCCAGATCACGAGCAAGGAAACTGGATGCAAAGTGGAACAATAACATGAACCAATGCAAGAATACATCCAGGATATCTTTCCAAGAACTGTCAAAATGATCCTGTTTAGACTTGATCTTTACCATGCGGTTTTTCTTCTTTCGTTATGTTATACAACGGAAGGCTGAATTGTACCATTTTCTATGATAGATGTAAATTTCATTAATCTATTGAAAACTTTCAAAATGTTCAAATAAAGAAACAAAAATATATTAGTTTTTTTTGATTGACAAATGCATGGACGTTTGTTTTAATTGAAGCGAATGATATCTGTGCATTAACAAATATTTAATGGGAGGATAATGATGTCTCAAAACCAATATTTCTATTGCTTTGGGGTGATGATTCTGTGCTTTATGATGTGCTCAGTGGGCTTTTCTGCTGTAAAACCTTACCAAGTTAGTGGGCCAGTGTCTTTTTATGAGGAGCAGGGAACATTAGCTCCCACTATTGATGGATTCATCGATGATGACGAATACCGGTTTTCACCGCAGAGCTCGGGGGCTTCCGGTTCGTTTTGGTATGTACGCTGGGATTGGACCGTGGCCGATGAATTTGGGGAAGATGTGGTTCAAACCGGCGTTCTTGAGCCTATTGATGAAGGGGATGAGCCGCTGAATACCGATGACTGCGCTTTTCGTGTCTACACATTGTATGATGACGAGTATCTTTATGTCGCTGTCCGGGTAATCGATGATTTTATTTCTGTGAACGATAATACAGAGGGACAAGAAGACGGCTCTACTTGGAATGACGATTCCGTGGAAGTCTTTATTGATGGAGACTACAGCCAGTTCGAGACGTCGTTAACCGCCGCTTCGGCTGATGAACAGGCCAGAGAATTTGCCACCGGCGGGCAGTTTGTTTTAACAGCCAACAATGCGCGGCGGGATGCGGAAGCGGGTGATCCCAGCTTCGGAGAAGATGAGGAATGGTATGCCCGCGCTGAATTGACCGATACCGGGTATGATACCGAATTTAAAATCAAACTCTCAAAGATCGGCAATCCGGAAAAAGGAGATAAGATCGGATTTAATATTGCTGTCAACGATGATGATTTCGATGCGCCGAATGCACGGTATCAACTTCGCTGGGCGGGGCAGGCGCATGTGGAATCCACTTATGGAACCTTGTATTTCGGGCCGAGAGCCGTTACTGCCCCACTGGTGATTGAAGCAGTTAATATTGATGGTGTTATGGATGAAGAGGTTTGGAGCAACGCGGCGGTGGAAGTTGTAACTCCGTTTGAGGGAGTTTTAGACGAAGATGTATTACCTGAGTCGGCCGATAATATTTCTTATAATGCTTATATCATGCATGACGATACCTGGCTATATGTTGGAGTCGATGTTGTGGATGACATCATTCTGCATGATACGGAGCCTGAAGGCTCTCACAACGGCAACACCTGGCATGATGATTCGGTTGAAGTCTTTATCGATCATGATCTGAATCATGGTGCGGACTCCAGCAATAACCGCTATGCCAGCGCCGACCTGATTGAAGGGCAGTATGTGTTAACTGCTGGTAATGCTACACGTGATTCCAACACCACAAACGGTCCGCTTATTGGCCAAACCGATGATGATGATTGGTGGGGATGGGCGACCACAGGTGACAATGGATGGATTGGTGAGATGCGATTTAAGAAAGAGATGCTTGTCTCGTTTGATCAAGTCGGTTTCAATATTGCCGTCAACGATGATGATCTTGGTGAGGGGAATTCGCAACCCACCTACCAATTGCGATGGCAGGGAACGCCGCATGTCGAATCCAGTTACGGTTTGTTGATTCTTGGTGAGGAAGGAGTTGCTATCCAGGATTGGATGGTTTATTAAATGGTCTAACCTGTAGGGGCGGTTCGCGAACCGCCCCTACAGATTTGTGTATATACGCATATTAAAAGAAGGCTCACTGGGAAGTTTGCCCTCCCAGTGTGGGTTGCCCTTCCGGTGTGTCGAATGTACTGAGAATTACTGGTTTTGAGGTATTGCCTCCTCCGTTATCCCAGCTTATTTTTCCGGTAACTCCTTTATATCCTTCTAAATCCGCAATTTTATCGCGTAATTTAACCCGGTTTAATCCTGATGATTTTATACAGGAAATCAATATGTTGACAGCGTCATAGGAATAGGCGGCGCAAGGATCGGGATATTCGCCGTATTCATCCTGAAAGGCTTTAACAAATGAATGGTATTGAGAGAGAGTGTTGTCTTCTGCATAAGGTTGAATGCAAACAATTGTTGCATTAAATGAAGTGTGAAGCAAGTTTTCCTTTAATCCTGGAATCCATGGGAAAAACAAAGGACAGCAGAATTTTTTCTGTTGGAAATGATTGATGATTTTTTTTATTTGAGATACAGGACAATGCAGGATCAAGGCTTCAGGTTTAAAGGATTTTACTCGCTGTACCAAGGGATAAAACTCTATTTCATCGGGATTTACATTGAAATGAAAGGTTGGAGGACGTTTATTTTTCTTTAGGGCTTTTATTATTTCAAAGGCTGCGATTCGGCCATCATGGTTCGTGGAAGTGATTACTCCGATATTGTTTATTTGAAGGGAATTGATCCCCTCTTCAACCAGTAACGTTGCTTGAGTTTTATCATTTGGCGGCAGTCGAAAAATCCATGGAATCCTGATATATGTTAACGTCGGATCGGATGAGATGG
>CAZXSQ010000005.1:17014-26124 GCA_964643335.1 uncultured bacterium | reverse complement strand
TGGGTGAAAGGAGCGGTAATCGCGCTTTGGTCACAATCTGCTCAGCCACATGGGTGGAATCACCGTCCAGAGAACCGATGACAGCCCATACTTCGTCTTCATAGACAAGCCGAATCATTTCTTTTGAACCGGCTCCCCATGGATCATCTGCCCAACGCCTGATCAACCGGAAGGGGATATTTTTATAACCACCTGCCTGATTGGCTTGTTTGATGGCCAAACTGGCTCCTTTTAACATGGAACTGCCTATTGGATCATTTGGATCAGATGAGGCAAAAAAACCGAATCGGATTTCTTTCAGGTTTTTAAGGTTTCCCCATGAACCTTCCCAGCCGGAATAATCTAGAGGATCCTCCAGCATATTTTTGTTAGGAATTGTCGAATTATTTTGAACAAAAATGGAAGGATCCATCAAATGAGAGAATAAAAGAAAACATGCAGAGAAAGGTAAAATCGATAACATGGAAGCCAACTATAGTGGGAAAGAAAGATAACTATTAGTTTAGTATTATTAATAAATATGAGAAGTCATCCGCCGATTAAATTCTTTTCTCCAAATATTTCTTCACGGCTGTAAAAATCGAATTTTCCATCTTCAAGGATCGCTAGATAGGCAGGCGAGCGGTTGCTAAAGACGGCATCATTTTCTTTTATTCCGGTCACGCCGTGATAGGTGGTCATTGCTGCCAATGAATCGCGGATCAAGGCACGATTCAATCCTGCTTCTTCAATGGCTTTGATGATCATATTCATGCCATCGTAAGCGTGAGCAGCATAGGTTTCCGGTTCTTCACCAAATCTTTCGCGAAAGTCTTGGCAAAACTGAACATAGATGGGATCTGTACTTTCTGGATTGTAAGGATAGCCCGCAGCCACTTTTCCTGGATTGTCTCCCACTATATCAAGGAATTCCTGGGTCACCATGCGGTCACTCCCGAAAAACCACTGATCCATGCCCATTTCACGCATTTGTTTGAGGATCAATCCGGACTCATAAGCATTGCCATAGGTAATAACTCCATCTGGATTGAGTGATTTTATACGTTCCAGCTGAACAGAAAAATCGGTGTCTCCGAGTTGATATTGCATCTCAGTGACGAAAGGATGTCCAAGTCGGGTGGCGCCGTCCCGAAATTCGTCAATACTCATTCGTCCGTAGCGGTTACCGGCTCTCAGGGCGGCAACACGTTGCAGTCCCAATTTTTTGAAAGCGAAGTCCCCAAGGAAATAACACATCTGTCTGTCGTCGGTTATATTTCTGAATACCCAGGGGATATTGGTTTCGATAAACGTAGGATCGGTGTCACCGGTGTTCATCATAGGGATTTCGATTTTCAGGGCGACCCGTATGGCGATGTGACTGTTGGCTCCATCAATGGTTCCCAATATCGCCCATACATTTTCTTTGTAGGCCAGATCAATGATTTCGCTGCCTGATGCCCCCCACAGACCGTTGTCATTGTGGACCATGAGTTCATACGGAGTTTCTCCATGGTAGCCGCCTTTGGCGTTTGCTTGTTCAATAGCGAGACGTGCTCCCTGAAGCATTTTGACTCCCAATGGTTCTTCGTGCGAAGCGCCTCCTGTAGCAACAGAAACGGTTTTCATGATAGGGCCGATAAAGCCGATCCGGACGGTTTCAACGTGTTCCGGTTCAGGGATATGGCGTCCATAGCCTGTGTAATCCAAAGGCTCCATGAAGAATCGTTCATAAGGTTCGGTAAATCGGCCGTAAGGCAAATATTCCTGAGGAGTTTTCCCGTAGAATGAATCGTCTTTTGAATTGCTTTTTTCTTCTGCAACTATGCCTGCGGCAATGAAGATCAAACAACCAATGAGTATAATGGAACTTAATTTTTTCATGGTTTTGTTTCCTCCCTGCACGGTTCATTCTATATGAAAATTCAGTACATTGGCTGTATACAACTATTTTCCATTATAACTTTACAATTTTCAATGTCTCGAATAATGAATCAATTATCCGTTTTATTCCCAGGCTTTGTCCTTCCGATTGTTTTGGGGGATGATTTTTTAAGTCCAGGCCAGTAATTTTTTCCAATTCCACGGGCCAGACCGTGTCCGGTGCCGATCCAAACATTGTCCCCTTGAAAGTCAGTGCATATAATAAAATGATTGGGTAAATCGAGATTGGTGGAAACGGACTTAATTACTTCATTTCCCACCATGACATCGGCGGTCCAAGTTTCAACGTCTTCTGCATCACGCTTGTAGGTTACCCATGTATCTGTTTCAAAATCTGCCAATACAGCCAATCCTTCGTCTGTGCAATTGTAGCATGATGTTCCGCTTCTGCCTTTGGCTAAATTGATAAAACTGCTGGGCAGGCCACTGTCGAAATCCATATATCCACGCCAATTGCGCCCATCGTAACGGCTTAGGCCAAAATAAGTGGACGCCCATAATATATTATCGATATACGAAGCGGAGGTCGTAATGATATGGATCAAACCGTCGTCCCGGTAAAGGTCGATTTCCATTTCCCGATCCGGGTCGCGGTAGTCTTTCCATTGTCGAGTTTCGACATCCCATTCAAGAATCCCGCCGCCCCATACGGCTACGTACACTTTGCCGTTATTGGCGTCGACATTGTAACACCAGATTTCTTCCATGGGGGCATTTTTTTCCGTATAAATCTCCCATTCACCTGTAATCGTGTTGTAAGAACTTGTTCCAGCGGTGGTAGCGGCCCAAAGGTGATCTCCTTCCACAGCCACGCCGTAAACAACGTCATTGACAAGGCCACTATTCAATTGATGGAAATGATCAAACCTTCCACCACTGAATCGTGCAACTCCTCCTCCGAAAAGTGCCAGCCAGACATCTCCGGTTTTGGGACTGATGTCAATACCAGCCACTACTTTCCAGGGGAGACCATCCTCCATTGTCCAGCTTGACCATTCGCCGTTTTCATAAAGAACAAGGCCTCCTTCAGTACCGATCCACAGGCGGTTGCCGTCGGCTTTCAAGTAGAATATATGATCATTGATCAACTTGCCATGAGTGGATTCAGTGGTAAAACTTTCCCATTCTGTATAAACATATGGTTCTCCGGAGAGAGTTGGTTTCTGGTTTTCTTCCTCACACGGCCCGATGAGGTTTAAGCATACAATAGCTGAGAGAAAAAAAGTTAGGCGTTGCATGGTTCTTCCATCCTTTAAAGTGTTTTCAAATACTCCATCAGGTCATTAAGTTGATCCTTGGTCATATCATTGGTGACACCGTGTTCGTCATGTGGATTGAATCGAGTCCATATTTCTTCCAGCGTCTCCGCCCGGCCGTCGTGGAGAAACGGAGATGTTTCATAAATATTATTCAAATGGGGGACATCGAATTCATGATTGGTGTCCAACCATGAAGCTGTACCGACGTCGAATACTTCACGGTTGGTATAGTAGGGAGCAGGATGGCAAAAATCACAGCGGTTGTCTTCAGGAATTAGATTGCCCATATTGTCATGGGTTCTTTCAAAGATTTCCTGGCCTCTCCGTTGAGCGGGGGTCAGATCATCACCGGTGCGGTAGCGGTTTGGTGGTCTTGGGATAGTACAGATATACCGATCCAATGCCTCGGCTTGTTCAAGGGTAAAGGGATCGATACGGGTGAAAAAAACAGCCAGCCGTGGACCGCACTGCCGTTTCAACGTTGGATTGGTTCCTTCCCATTTAAAGGGAGCGGTATCAAGAATACCGCGCAACGTTCTATTGTCGACAGGGTTGATTCCTATTCCGTCGGGTTCAATATCATAGGTGATACCGTCGATTCCGCCGTCCGGGTGACAGGAATGGCAGGAGAATTGTTTACCATAAGTGACATCGGCGCTGTGAAAAATCCGTTCTCCATATCGTGCCTGGGTAATTTTATCAGGACCGTTTAGATCGATGATACGTACCCGCTCCCGCTTGGCAATGTCAATGACAGAAATTGAATCATCCAAACCGTCTGTGACGTATAAGAGTTTGTTGTCCGGAGAAACAGCCATGCCACGTGGACTTCTGCCGACTGAAATGCGTTTGATAATATATTTCACGCTAATGCCAAGGTGATTGGGAAGGATGGTTTTACGTTCTTCATCGGTGGCGTTTTGGAGTACTTGTTTCATTTTGTCTAAATCAATCATCGCGACCGCATTGATCCCGCCACCGCTGACGAAGGCATAGCGGCCGTCATGAGTGATGACTACATCAGTAGGATCGGAGAAATAAGAGTTGACTTCATCCAGCAGCAACTGGTCCACCCGGCCGTCTTTCCATAGAATGCCAATACCGTTATTCATAACCCATCCTTGAATAACTCGTGTCATTGGAACCAGGTTTTTTGTTCTGATCAAAGTAACCAGAGCGAATTCTCCGTCGGGTGAATAATCCACACCCTGTATTAGATTTGCTTTGGGAATGAAGTAACGATCCGTCACGAAGGAATTTTTAGTGCCGATTACGGTTACCTCAGAAAGGCTTGGTGTTCTGAACTTAACATAGTGAGATAAATTGTTAGTGACTAGAATCGATTTTCCATCTGGTGAGCGATCAATTCCCCAAGTGCCACGCCCGGCAGAAAGCCGTTTAATTTCTTTTTTTTTATTCAGATCGACGACGGATACATCGTAACTGCCGGCGTTGGCTACGTAGAGAATGGTACCTTCTGTATTGGTGACCATTTCATGTGGTTCATCCCCCACTGCAATTACGGAAGTTACTTCATAAGATTGTGTATCTATTACTGAGACACTGTCCGAACCTCGATTGCTGACGTAGGCTTGAGATTCATCGGGAGAAAAACAGACATGATGGGGTTGGTTCTCAATTTCGATTTCCTTGATGATATTACCGCTATCCGTATCCATGACAATAAGGCTGTCGGATGCTTCACATGCAACAAAGAGGCGGTTACGGCCAGGTTGAAGGGGGTTTTGTATTCAATGGAGCTGGTTTGTTTTTCTTCCCATTTGGAGTGATCGATCTTTTTTCGCATGGCTTCAAAATCGAATGGTTTGCCGTGGACTTCTTTTGGATGGCATTTCAGGCAGGTTTCTTTATTTACCTTCCATAATCCCGCGTTGCGCGAGGCGACAAGGTCCATCATGATAGCCTCGGCCTGGTATTCGCTTCCTGGCCCATGGCAGCTTTCACATTGAACTCCTTGAGCCAAATCGAAGGATTCGGTGAAACGGCCTTTGGCTTCACCGGCGCCGGTTGTATGGCATTTCAAACATTGTTCAGCGGATTGGGGATCTTTATCAATACCTCTTTCAACAGCAATTTGTTTCGCTTTTGGGGTCCCAAGTACAGCGTAAGCCTGGGCATGTTTGGAAAGACGCCATTTACTGTATTGATAACCCATCATGGGGCCTTTATGACATTGACCGCAAGCAATAGAACCGATGAATTTCGGGCCGGGTAAAAGTTTGACGTTTGCTTCTTCTTTTTCAGGAAGGCTGCCGCCTACTCCTTTATGAGCGATTTCTTTCAATGCTTCTTTGTAATCGAATTTTTTCACTTTCAGGATAGCAATGTGGGATCCTTTTTCTTTATGGCAAATCATGCACATACGTTCTTCCGGCATCATCAATCCGGCTTCTTTCGCCCGTTGTTTATCCTGCATAATTTCGGCTGGCATATATTCGCTGCCTGGGCCGTGGCACAGTTCGCATTGAACCCCGTCTTCAAAATGGAAAGAAAGATTTCTTTCCCAGATTTCGGTTTCAGAAGCTGTTGTGTGACAGCCCAAACAGATAGGGCTTTCAAACGGCTCGACATCAATGCCTGAAAGTTCTGCAATTTCTTTTGCTTCCGGCATTGCCAGAGCGGCATAGCTATCGGCGTGTTCTGATAACCGCCACGGATTGAATTGATTCCTGTTCCCAGCCATATGGTGACATTCCCTGCAGGCTTTTTCTCCTACATAAATTGGTTCAGCTGAAAACGCTGTAGGTGAACACAGAAAGGAGGCCAGAACAATATGGCATAAAAAAAAGAAGGTTGACCATCTATTCATTCGAATCCCTCTCCATTAAGAATTCGGTTCTATCAAAGTTAATAACTGATTTGCTTTAACATTTTCAAGCATTTGGGTTTGGCCGCTTGGCCATCGGATGACAATTTTTTCAATCTGAGTATTTTGGCCTAAACCAAAATGAGCCCGGTAATCGCTTTGTGAAAGATATCCGGAACTGCTGATAATGTCCCGTGTTTGCGTTTTGCTTCCAGCAGTTAATCGTATTCTGGTTCCGATAGCATCCCGGTTGCTTTTGGTTCCGGTCACTGCAATTTTGAGCCAATTGTTTTTATTTCCGCCTTCATTTTTCAGCAGTCTAGGGCGGTTGTTAATATTCACAATCAGCAGATCGAGGTCGCCGTCGTCATCATAATCACCGCAGGCTGAGCCGCGACTGACAAATTTATCTTGAAAATCATCACCGCAAAGATGAGACACATTAACAAATTTGTGCCCCTCAACATTTTTAAGTATCAAGTCCTCTTCAGCGTCCAATTTATGGGGATCGCCGTTGGCAATAAAAATATCAAGATAGCCATCGCAGTCGAAGTCGAAGAAATTTCCCGACCAACTGGTGTATTGGCCGCATGACGACGCAACGCCGGTTTTGGCACTCATTTCCTCATAGAATCCCAGGCCTGTATTTCTATATACGCAGCTATAGCCCATATCCGGAACAACCAAGTCAATGAGTCCGTCCAGGTCGAAGTCACCGAATTCCGGTCCCATGGCGGAGGTGGCTTCACCGTTTTGCCCAAAACCAGTTGCCGTTTCCAGTGCAATGTTGGTGAATGTTCCATCACCGTTGTTGCGGTAGAGGTAATTTTCCATGGCGTCGTTGGCAACGAAGATATCCATATCCCCGTCATCATCAATATCACAGGAAGAAACGCCCATGGCTCGTCCCTGGGGATTATAAACACCCGCTTCCTGGGTTACATCATCAAATGTACCGTCGCCGTTATTGTGATAGAGAATGTCCGGTTGTCCATGGTAAGACAACGGACCCGGAAAATGTTCAGGAGCGTAGTAATAATTGTAATCGGGGTCATATTCCAGATAATTACCAACGTATAAATCCAGAAAACCGTCCTGATCATAATCAAGAAACGTGCTGCCTATGCCCCAAAGATCGTTTTCTACTCCCGCTTTTTTGGTGATATTGGTAAATGTTCCATCACCGTTGTTACGGTAGAAAACATTTGGCCCCCAATTGGTTACCCATAAATCCGAATCACCGTCGTTGTCATAATCGGCTGAGACGCACGCCATGCCGAAACCTTTATCTCCTACGCCCGCTTGCTGGGTGACGTCGGTGAAGGTACCGTCTCCGTTGTTGCGGAAAAGTTTGTTTGAGAATTTACCTTCATTGAAGCGGCCTCGGATATGACTGAGGTCTTTGATATACGTTCCGCTGAGCAGATAAATGTCCAGATCTTTATCATCATCATAATCAAAAAAAGCGCATCCTGCACCGGTGGCTTCGATGATGTTGCTCATGTCGTCATCGCCCATACTGTGTTCGAAATTGATGCCGGCTTGAAGCGTGACATCGACAAAGATGGGTATGGAGGGCTTTTCTGCGCACCAACTATTGAAGGGATTAGAAAATCCTATAAGAAGCCCGATAATAAATAGATCAACAATATAACGGCTGATCATTTTTTCTCCTTGTTTTATAGGTCACAAGCAATAAAAGTGACGATTAAGTATATTGTCTATTCGACTCCCCGTTTATTAAAGCCTGTTGAATTGATTTTTGGAGTATTCCACTGAGCGCCTAGATCAACCCATTCGATAAACTGAATTCGTTCATAGGGAGTTAATGGTTCATTGGGAGGCATTGAAGTTACGTCACTGGTGTAGTGCGTGTTGGAATCGTTTAACCGTTTCCCAAAAAGATGCCAGATGAGTGGACTGTCTTTCGCCCGGCCTGGATAGACATAGCGTTCACCTTCGCGTCCATCAATATCTGAAAGTAATGTCTCATAAGCCTGGCTGAAGAAAGCGCCGCTTCCTTTGTGTTCCACTAAACGGGTTACATCGAGATTCGGTCGAGCGTCTCCAGGAGAATGGCAATCCATACTGGAGCATTTGTTTTGGATAATCGGACTGATTTGATTCTGGAAATCAACGGTTCTTCGTCTCTCGGGGGGCAAAGTCAGTTTAACTGCTGGTTTAATGACCGCTTCAACCATGCGATTTGGGGGAGACATTTCACGGTCTTCATGACAGCCAATACACCCTCGTGATTCTTTGGGCATAACCCATGTCCAACTGTATTGGGTTTGAACGGCCACGTTATTCTCATCAAGTAGTTGGAAATTTATGGGAATGCCTGCTGGCACGTCAATATGAAATGAGCCGTCTTCTTCGACCGGAGCGACTCCCAAGATTCGTCTGGGGCCGAACAAGGTACCCGTGTACTGGTTCGAACCCGGCCCGGCGGTATCGAGAATCGGGGGGATATTGAAACGCTGCATATTTTTCTTAATTGGAACACCCTCAATCACGCGTACTCGCTTGATGGTTCCTTCGGGAATATCTTTTCCAGACCGGTCGGTAATGTATGAATTTAGACAATAGAAAATTCCAGTTTTTAACTCAAAATTGGCGACGCTGGAACGGCCGCTAACGCGAGGATGAGGAACGAGAGGATGAGTATCGATGCAGTGCCAATTCTCCTGTTCAAAGATTAAATCAAGCCTTTCCCCCGACTCCGGTGATATTCGGTATATTCCAAAACACGACCCAGGCAGAATGGAACGGTATGAAGCCAGTAAATTTCCATCTGGCAAAGGACAGGGGCTGTGATAGAAAGCGTTTTCCGGTTGATTTAAAATCTCATGGGTATGTAAAGGACGTCTAAATGAAGTAAACGAAATACTTCCTCCCCCCAGCCAGTTGGATCGGTCTGATTCAATAAAATAAATCCGGTCATCCCAGGAGGTGCGAGGCATGTTCTTGAATTTGGGAGAAGTGAAAATGCCATAAAAGGGCATCAAATCCGTTCCGTCGATATTCACCGCCATAAGTGAAAAAAGACCGGTTGGAGCAAAAGGGGAGCCATAATTTTGCCAACTGCTAAATATCACTCG
>CAZXSQ010000005.1:16233-17004 GCA_964643335.1 uncultured bacterium | reverse complement strand
ATTAGGCAGCACATCCGGAGAAAAATCGGCATTCAGATTGTAGGTTATGCGGTGGATGTTTTCTCCCTCAATGCTGCTGGCATACAAAGAATAAGCAGGTCCGTAACCGTATTCATTAACCCAATCATGATCGGCACTGAGGAAAACAATTTGATCGGTTGGGGCGGCATCATTTAGAAAAAAAAGTGAGCCCACATAAATCGGGGAAACACAATTCTTTAAGCCGTGGATAACCTTTTCTTTGTTTGAGCCGTCACGGTTCATTTTCCAGATTTGCCATGAGTTACCGGCCTTTTGTTTTCCCGCAAAAAGAATGGTTTTACCATCAAAGGATACATCCGGATCGCAGGCGGAGATAAATTCAGGTGTGAGATTTATGATTTGGTCTTTTTCCTGATTCAAGGAGACAATTTTACAGCCGTCTACGTATCGTTCCGAAGGCAGGTAAATCAAGTCATCAGGAGAAATTGGTTCAGCTTCTGCTGGAACCTGTACAAAAACAAGTTCGGGCAGTGACGAGTTGTCACAAATCGCCGGGAATCCATTCATGAGAAGGATGATATACGTTGTCAAGAAAATAAATATCATCTTTTTTTTAAACACCAGACCATTCATAAAGAACAGCAAATTGTCAGGAGTCATGGTTAACCTTAATATGCTAAGAAGGGATTACGGCTGTTGCATCAAGTTCAAACAACAAATCATCGCGGCATACATCGGCGATCGTGCAGACCATAGGAATGTCAGACATCCCCATACGTTGAATTTCTT
>CAZXSQ010000005.1:0-16223 GCA_964643335.1 uncultured bacterium | reverse complement strand
AATATGGGAATATCATTTTTATTTTTTATGAAAGCAGTTGCCTGCTGTATATGTTCCAGCTCCGCGCCTGTGACCTTGAGCAGGGATTCAATATTCCGGAGAGTCCGTTCTGTTTGGCGTCTCATATCGCCGGGATATACGCTCACGCCGTTTTCGTCAATTGAAGCCGTCCCGGATACAAAAATATATTTATTTATGTCCGTTTCAACAGTTACCCCTCGCGAGAAGGCAGAACCGTAATCCGTTGCTTCATTTTGTTTTGGATTCTCCATACGTTTAACTTTGAATCTATGTCCGGAAAGGGGACGAATGGCCAATAGGTCCAACGTGCAAGAAGCACCATAGGGGCTTTTTCCCCATATACCCGTACTTGCGGGGATGATGGTTCTTGGATTCCCATTCATCAGGCCGATGGAATTATAGAGATGATTTCTTACTTTGTTGAAATCACCGTACCAGTCAAGGATATCGTCTAAGTAGAACCAGGTTCGGCGAACATCGCGGTAAGACCAGTTGTTTTCGTGTAATAATTCGTTCGCCATGCGAATGGATTCATTGGCCTCTTGATATCGGCTTCCATGAATGGAAGCAGGCAGGAGCCGGGTGATATCGGAAAACATCATATATTCCGCCTCTTGCCCCTGATGGCGGCAGCCGTATATTTGACCGTTCTTTTTTAGATAATCGGTGTGGTTTTGTTCATAGGGTATAGTGACAATTGCATGGATACCCGCAAAGAAGGATTCATCGAATGGTGTTCCTTCCACAAAAGTAGGTGGGAGTGAAATCGGGACATTTTGCTGATTAAAGACAAAGTCTCGAATTTCAATGATTTGATTAGCCGCAGAAACAGTCCCGTAACAACGTTCATGCAACAAAGCCACTTTCTGCTGCTTGATGAAATCAGCAAATTCTTCATAAGCAGTATGGACGCTCTCTTCTCCGGTCTTCCCAACCGGTGGTGTCGCAGTAATGAATATCAAATCTCCCCTGAAATCTGATGCATATAACATAGTTACGCCTCACAAAAAATTGGATCTGCATGGTTTAATAGTTCCCAGATAATAAAGGATTACCCTTAAAGGGACATTAATAACACAAAAAGCCAGCAATCGGCTGGGAAGTGAGAATTAGTCAACTCTTACACTTCGATATTCCGATTCATATTAACAAATCTAATCAACCTCATCAAGCCCAAACTTGATGGAATAATAACTTTTGAGATCGATTTATCAATATTAATTAATTTTAAATAGAGTTGCAAGAGGGAAATATAAAAAAATGAGTTATACGATTGATTTATTGGATGGATGAGGTGTTTACTTAGATATGTACATGGATGTTCCCCCTTCTCATATTATCTTTGGCTAGGATCCGGTGGCAGGAAAGATTAATATAGAAGACTTGATGCAAATTTATTTATTCAAGGGGAATTAAGTATGAAAGCGATGCGGCGAAGAAACGGAATCCTAATTCTTGTTGTCTGTGTGTTTTTTTGTGATGATACTTTTTCTAGAGAAGAGGTATCTTTAATGCGTTCAAGGGCTCTCGGTCAAGCCTATATGGAAGAAGATGAGTTTTCTAAAGCGATCGAGACTTATCAAAGAGCGGTAGCCCTGGCTCCAAAATCTGCTTCCGACATCATTAATCTGGGTATTGCTTATTATCATGGCGATCATAATGAAAAGGCCATTGAGACTCTAAATCAGGCCTTAAAAATGGACTCGGATAATGTTTTTGGCCATTATACCTTAGGATTAGCTCATAAAAAAATCGGAGATTCCAGCCAGGCGCTGAAGCATTTCAAGAAAGTGGTTCAATATGATGATACGGATGCCGCCACGACTTACAATCTAGGATTGGCGTTGAGCAAGACCGGCCAGGAAAAAGAGGCGGTTCCGTGGTTTGAAAAGACCATCAAAATTGATCCAAAACATTCCAGCTCTTATTATCAATTGATGATGTACCATATTCGTCATCAAGACCGTGAAAAAGCCCGCGAATTACAGAAAAAATTTCGAGAATTGAAAAGCCAGGAAGAGCAAAAACCGCCTGATGCGGTGGATGAAGGTAAATTCCTTGGCCCAATCGAGTTTGAAATCCCACGGAAAGATTTACCTAATTTCACTTCCGATTTAATGGTTGAGATGGTTCCATCTCAGCAGTGGGAAGATTCATTGACTAAAAATCTGATGACCCAAAAGGGGCGTATTCTGGCCGCCATACCCAATTTGCAGCAACATTTAACTTACTTAGTCATAGCAACTGCCGATAGTACGATGATTGTGACTTTATCGGAAGAAGGCGAAATCCGGCAAAAAAAGACTATTTCTGAATCTACGAGTTGGAAAGGCTGTGCTCCGGGAAATTATGATAACGATGAGGATATGGATTTGCTGCTTTTCAATGATACAGAAACAAAATTAATGCAAAATGAAGGCAATTGGGACTTCAAAGAAGTCATCGGTATCGAAGGATTGAATGATGAGGGAGCATCGGATGCGGTTTGGGCTGATTTTGACCATGAAGGCGATCTCGACCTGATTTTAGCCCGTGCAAAGGCAAAAAAAAGTATCTTTCGCAATGACGGAAACGGAGGCTTTGAAAACATTTCTACTCAGATTAAAGGAGTTGATTTTTCTGGATTTGTGTCCATTGATGTCAGTGATTTTGATAATGATAATGACCTCGATTTTATAGGAATTAAACAAAATGGTAATATCGAGATCTTTTCAAATTTGCGTGAAAACCAATTCAAAAAAGTATGTTCCAAAAATTTATCATGGAAGATGGATAGCATGCAGGATGTCCGTGTGCAGTGCGCCGATTTGAATAATGATAAGCGAATGGATTTCACTATAATCGGTGCTAATGTTGGATCAACCTTGGCGTGGAAGATTAACAAGGATTGGTCAATAAAACCTTTTGATGTTTTTAAGTACCAGGGATTATCCGCGATGTCGATTCGTGCAGTATTCGATGCGAATAACGATGGTTATGAAGACTTCATGGTGAATGCCAATGGTATGGCGGTGTTACTTTTGAATCAATCTCCCTCCACATTGAAAATAAATGAAATGTCAATTTCTATTCTTGAACTAGAGAAGGCGGTTCCAGCCGATCTTGATTTTGATGGGGATCTCGATCTGATTGCGGCTTCTTATGCTGAGGATTTTATCTTGCTTGAAAACCAAGGTGGGAACAAGAATCACTGGCTGGCTGTTGAAATTAAGGGAAAGAAAAATACCATGGACGGCTATGGTTCCAAAATATTGCTCAAAGACGGGCTTTTTCGATGCAAGAAGGAAGTCAGTTCGCCAGTTACACATCTGGGATTGGGAGATCGCGAGCAATTGGATGTATTGAGGATGACCTGGCCGAATGGAATATTCCAGAATGTCATCAAAGCATCTGCCGGTCAAATTCTATCCGTTTCTGAAAAACCCGGTTATGTTGGTTCCTGCTTGTTTGTCTACTCATGGAATGGAGAAAAATTTGAGTTTGTCGCGGATTCGTTGTGCACTGGGCCTCTCGGTCTTTATGTGGGCGGTGGTTATTTCCCCCCTGATCCGGATGAATATATTCGCATTCGGAAGGATCAACTTGTATCCAAAGACGAAGAACTTGAAATACGGCTGAGAGAGGAATTACGGGAGATTGTTTATCTGGATAAAGCCCGTTTGATATCCGTAAAACACCCTTCGGGAATGGAGGTGTATGCTAATGAGCGTTTCACCACACCGCCTTTTCCTGAATTTAAATTGGTTGGTGTATCAGAGCAGGCACAGCCATGCCGAGAGGTTATGGATAATCACGGGAACGATGTGACAGAGTTGCTGCAAAAAAACGATAACAGGTATCCCAGGCCTTTCGGCCCAAGCCGATTGACCGGTGTCGGTGAAGAATATTGGTTTGAGATAGATTTGAACGATTTTAAGGATGCAGACACAGTTTATCTATTTATGACCGGTTATGTCGATTGGCCGAGTTCAAGTGAAGCGTATGCATTGGAACAAAATTCTGCGCTCGATTTCACAATGCCTTATTTGCAAGTCAAGGATGAGTCGGGGGAATGGAAAACGGTTCGTGATCCAATGGGATTTCCTGCTGGGAAGTTGAAAACAGTACCATTGGATATATCCGATGTATTTCTGACGAATGATCGGCGAGTTCGTATTGTTTCAACGTTACAGGTATTTTGGGATCGGATTCTGGTGGATACCGAACCTGTTATTAATCAATTTGAGATTGAAGAATATGCTTTAAAGTCAGCAGACTTGAGGTACGGTGGGTATAGCGGCGAATATCAACTTGCAGGCCGCGGGCCGAAATGGTATGACTACTCAAAACGCTATTCCAATAACCGTTGGGATTATCAAACTGGGTTATTCACCCGGTATGGAGATGTATTACCGTTAATGAGGGAATTTGACGATAAATATGTCATCATGCAGCATGGAGACGAGGTCGCATTAAGGTTTAGTGATTTAACTGATTCAGACCATCCGAAAACTTATTTTCTGCATGTGACAGGTTGGGTGAAAGACTTAGATTACAGTACGGCTTTCGGGCAAACAGTTGAACCACTGCCTTTCAAAGCGATGTCCGGTTATCCGTATGGATTGGATGAATCATATCCTTTTGATGAAGAGCATCTATCCTACCTCTTGGAATACAATACCAGAGCGATTATGAATCCGAATGAGCCACTGAGGAAACCTCGGGAGCTGGTGGAAGTGGGTCAAGAATAATGCGGGAGTGTATATAGAGGGTAGATACGGGGGGCGGACATCTTGTCCGCCTTCTTTAATGATTGTTGTTAACTTTGTTGCTCATACTTACGGGCGAGTTGCCCGCGCTCCCAGGGAGGATAAAGATAATGGTCGTGATTTTCAGCCAAATCCTCAACACCTAAATCTTCTGAGATTTCGATAAGCTTGGATAAGACATTCTGTTGTTTTTGTAAAGCCGCTTCCACAAATAACTCATAACTGCCGCTGAATTCTTTGTTTACGGTTTCAATCAATTGTTCTTCAATCTCTGGACGTAATTTTAAATCGATATGGAGCATAGATCATCGACTCTCCTACTTTGATAAACTTTCACTTCCGGCAAAAAGATAACATTTCATTACATAATCTCATCATTAAGTTCTCTCTGCATTTCTATAATAACCTTTTTTAGCTCGCTAATTCGATATTTACAAATGGCAAATACAAGTTCAGTATCCACATCGAAATAATGGTGGCTTAAAAAATCCCGAATCCGTTTTATACTCTTCCAATCCATATCTGGGTGACTGTCCATCAAATTTTTTCCACCTGATCTTTCGAAATTTTTTAAACTTTCACCAATGACGATCAACATCATGACAATGCCATCCAGACGATCGATACCTTCATCATTTTTTTGAAAATCATCTACTGATTCAATATCCTTGAATCGCCGTTCGACCTTGCGAATCCCCTCCAATATCTGCATCAAAATCTCTTTTAACAGAAATGGATCAGACATAAACCGCCTCTTTGTCAATACGTTTTTTTAAAAAAGTATTCATTCGCTCACGATATCGAACAAGATCGACAGGCGTTTGAAATGCTTCCTCAAGAAATTCCTTAACATGGACCATACGAGAAATATCCGGTGCCATCTCGACCACTACATCTACATCACTCGTATCAATCGATTCATTTCGAGCAATGGAACCGAATATTCCTACTCGCTCTATTCCATAGCACTCCTGCAGAATAGGCTTCTTCTTTTTTAGAATCGCTAATACCTGCTCGCGTGTCATTGGTCTCTCCAACCAAAATAGTTTTAATTTCGCTTTAAGAACCTTGTAAAAATCAAGCTATGTTTTATTATCCATTTTACCTATTCACTGAGAGCACGAGAATCCCTGATTGCACTTTCAAGCACAAAGCCACTTGCACTTACCCAGCTGCACCAATCATCTTTCAAGCATCTCGAACGGTTTGATCAATTGTGATATTGTTGCATAATAGTTATATTCCGCCGAACGGAATTTAGGGAGGAACACGAAGCATGTCTGATAATATGGAACAATTATATCAAGACCGGTTAAAACGATATGTCACGGCCATGAAGAACGAAAAGCCGGATCGTATACCCATTCGTCCTTTTGCTGCAGAATTTGCCGGTAAATACGCAGGCTATACCTGCCAGCAGGTAACCCACGATATGGAATTGGCTTTTGCCGCCGTCCGGAAAATGGCGGCTGATTTCGACTGGGACGCCGTTGTCGGCAATATGGTGTATGTATGGACCGGGCTGGTTGATTCCGTGGGGCTTAGCTATTATACCAAACCCGGCATCGATACCCCACCCGACAGCGCCTTTCAATATATTGAACCCAAGGATGAAGAACAGGCCTATATGAAAGCCGATGAATATGATGCACTTACCGCAGATCCTACCGGTTTCCTGGCGAATGTCTGGATGCCGCGCGTCAATAAGGATGTGCAGGCCATTGGTGAGCCAACCACCTATCGTAACAATCTTTCGTGGTTGAAGGGTGGAATGGGCATGTTGACTTATTTCCAGAAATTTGGTGAACAAAATGTTCGTTTGAGAGCTGAATCGGGAACGGTGGGCGCAATTGCAGGATGTTTGAAATCGCCGTACGACATCATTGCCGATAAACTGCGCGGTTATGTTCCATTATGTATGGATTTATACCGCCAGCCGGATAAAGTGGAGGCTGCTGCTGAGGCGCTTATGCCGCACATGATGTACAATGCCATTGCCGGTGCTGATCCGGAGAAAAAAGTGCCGATATCGGTGTGGCTGCATCGTGGAGCAGTCCCTTTCATTTCCGTGGAGCAATTCGAACGGTTCTTCTGGCCGACGATGAAACAGACTATTATTGAACTTTTCAAACAAGGGTATCAAGTTTTATTTTATGCGGAAGGAAATTGGGATCGTACCCTAGAGTATGTAAAAGAACTCCCCGATCAATCTATTATCTATCATGTGGATCGCGGTGACATTTTCGAAGTCCACAAACAAGTTGGAGATAAGTTCTGCATAAGTGGGGGCATTCCTAACGAATTGCTGGCTTTCGGCACGCCGGAGGAAGTCAAGGAGTGCTGTAAAAAAGTCATCGACGGTGTAGCAAAAGACGGCGGATACATTATGGATGCGGCTGCCATCATGCAAGACGACGCAAAAGTTGAAAATCTACAAGCGATGACAGAATTTACTCGGGAATACGGTGTGTATTAAGGCAATGGAATAATGATAAATTCAGACGGTTAAGGAGAAATAAGATGACCGATCAGGAAAAGAAGTTGAGTCCGGGAGTTTGTATCCCATGGGAAGATCAGAAAAAGGAATACCCTGTGATCATGGGGGATGAAAAAATTGTGGAGAAGGCCTGGGAAGACCTCGATAATTTGGCGTATTTGTACATTTGGTTCTGTTTAATTCAGTTTTAGGAGGAAAAACTCCCAATGAGTGATCAAGGGAAATTATCACAAGCTATAAATTCGGTTAATGAAGAAGAAGTGAAAAGGCTTGTTTCTGAGAAGATAGAAGCAGGGATTCCAGCGGCGGACATACTCGATGAATGTCATAAAGGAATGGCGGAATTGGGACAGCGGTTTGAAAGCGGGGACTGCTTTATACCGGAGTTGATCATGGCCGGTCAAATCATGGAAAACGTCATGAAGGAGCTCGGTCCCTTGCTGGAAAAATCTACCGAGAAGAAAGAGACGACCGGAAATGTGGTTATCGGCACTGTTCAGCATGACATACACAATATCGGCAAAGATATTGTGGTAACTATGCTGCGGGGGGCGGGATTCAATGTCATCGATTTAGGGGTGGATGCCTCTCCGGATAAATTTGTCGAGGCAGTGAAGGAAAATGACGCCATCCTGATTGGTATGAGTGTGCTGATTACTACCTGCTATAAATCGATACCGGCCACAGTAGAAGCGTTGAAACAGGCAGGGCTGCGGGATAAAGTGTCTGTCCTTCTTGGCGGTGCTGCTGCAAGTGAGATGCTGGCCGAAAGAACCGGCTGTGATTATTATGGAAAAACTGCTGTCGATGCTGTGAATCTTGCAACCAAAGTAGCACAAATGCGGGGTAATATGCCTGCTGCATAAATAGAGGTTTTTGCTTCATATCGACAAATATAACAGGATTTGGCATAATGTAACCAAAACCGAGCGGATTTTATCGTGATGTTTTGTCGATGAAATCAGTTTCAGAATATCCAAAGGGAAGGAAGATGAATATGACGGATTTAAACCGAAGAACATTTGTGAAAGGGACCGCTGCCGCTGTTGCAGCCGGGCAATTGATCGGTACTTCAAAGTCGTGGGCTGGGGCGAATGAGCGGATTCGAGTAGGGGTTCTTGGTATTCATGGCCGCGGCCGAACCCATATTCGTGAGCACCAACGTGCAGAGAATGTGGAAGTGGTAGCCTTATGCGATCCTGACCGGAAAGTGTTGGCACAACGGGCGGAAGAATTCAAAAAAGAATATGACAAAGATGTGAAACGTGTTGTGGATATGCGGGACATTTTTGATGATCCAGGTGTGGATGCTATCAGTATCGCCACCCCGAATCACTGGCACGCGCTGGCTACGATTTGGGCGTGCCAGGCCGGGAAGGATGTTTATGTCGAGAAGCCGGGATCACACAATATATTTGAAGGGCGCAAGATGATTGAGGCGGCTTACAAATACCGGCGCATCGTCCAGCACGGTGTTCAGTTACGCAGTTCACCCGCTTTGCAGGAGGCGGTCAGGCTGTTGCAGGACGGTGTCATTGGCGATGTTTATCTCGCGCGTGGACTTTGTTTCCGTACTCGCGGTTCTATTGGCCATAAACCGGCGGCTTGGGTGCCTGAACATCTCGATTACAATCTTTGGCTTGGACCGGCGCAATGGCGGCCTTATTCAGAGAATATCGTTCACTACAATTGGCATTGGCATTGGGATTTTGGAAACGGTGATGTGGGGAACCAGGGCGTGCATGAGACCGACATGTGCTTGTGGGGACTCGGTGTAAAAACACTGCCGGACAAAGTCACCGCCATGGGTGGAAAATTCCTATGGGATGACGATAAAGAAACACCGGAATGGCTCTCCACCAATTATAAATACACTGATAAGAATATGATGATCCAGTTTGAAACACGTCCATGGCGTACAAACGAGGAAGCCGGTGCGACCGTTGGAAACTTATTCTATGGCAAAGAAGGCTATATGGTGATTCGCGGCTATAGTCAGTTTGAAACGTTTCTCGGAAGTAAACGTGAACCTGGACCGAAAGGGAATCAAGGCGGCAATCACTTTGCCAATTTCCATAAAGCCGTTCGCAGCCGCAAGATGACCGATCAGAACGGTCCGGTTGAGACCATTCACTTGTCATCCGCCATCGCTCATTTGGGTAATATTGCTTATCTGACCGGCGATGCCTTGGATTTCGATCCCCAAGCAGAGCGTTTTGTGAATAATGAAGAGGCGAATCGTCATCTGAAGAGGGACTATCGCGAACCGTTTGTTGTTCCTGAACAAGTTTAATTCGTTTTGATAATAAAAATATGCTAAAAAGCCGCAGGGATTATTCTCTGCGGCTTAATCCTTTGTGGAATTGATTTTTTTCTGAGGGATGATGTGAAAGGTTTTTTTATAACCGGTACGGATACAGAAATTGGAAAGACTTTAATTACTTCACTATTGACCTTTGGATTACAGCGTCAAGGAATTAATTGCTGTCCAGTAAAACCGGTTGCGACAGGAGGAGTGCAAGTTGAAGACCAGCTGGTTTCAGAGGATGTGCTTACCTACAAAACTTTAACGGGTATTGATGAACCGGAGGGTGTATTAAATCCGGTTTGTTATAAACGTCCAGCTTCTCCGCACTTCGCTGCTGAGTTAGAAAACACCACTATCGGGATAAAGAACGTTTTCGATTCGTTGACTGAATTGTCTGAACGGTATGAATTTTTGTTGGTAGAAGGTATTGGTGGATGGAAGGTGCCGGTTACTTATGATTATCTCGTCTCTGATTTTGCCAAGGAATTGGGATTACCGGTAATTCTGGTCTCTGCGTTGAAACTTGGTACATTGAATCATACACTACTATCTATTGATTCGATTCGTTCATATGGACTGGAACTGGCCGGTGTCATTTTCACATCTGTAAGTCCTGAACGTGAAGCTGATCTGGACAAAAACAACATCGATACAATCCGTAAGATCGCTCATGTTGACATTTTAGGTGTAGTTCCATATATAGAAACTGATCTGTTTAAACATGAAAAAAGAGAAACTTTGTGGGAAAGCATAAGAGAGACAATATTATGGCATTCAATTATGATGAACCTCGATATTCAGAAGAAATGATCCAGGATATAGAGGAATGGGATCGTCAGTATATATGGCATCCATTCACCCAAATGCAGGACTATGTGAAAGAACCACCGTTGATTTTCTCCCATGGAGAAGGTGCTTATTTGTTCGATATTAACGGTAGATGTTATTTTGACGGGAACTCGTCTTTATGGGTGAACTTGCATGGTCATAGGCACTGCACAATGATATCGGCTCTTAAAAATCAAGTAGATGAGCTGTTTCATTCGACTTTGCTGGGTGCGGCCAATGAGCCATCAATTGAACTGGCTCAGCAGCTGGTAGAGATCGCACCTCCTGGATTGGAGAAAGTTTTTTATTCCGACAACGGTTCGACTGCGGTCGAGGTGGCGCTCAAAATGGCCTTTCAATACTGGCAGCAAGCAAAGCCGCCGCAACCCAAAAGAACCACTTTTATCAGCTTCAGGGGAGCCTATCATGGTGATACTATCGGCTGTGTCAGCGTGGGAGGGATCGATTTGTTCCATGCTAAATTCGGCTCACTTTTATTCAAATGCTATCACGCGCCTTATCCGGTTTATTCCAAATATCCGTCAATCGGTAGGGGCGATTCGCGAATTGCCCCTACCGATATTGCATCAAAGTCGCTTGATGAATGTGAGAAACTATTGAAGGAACATGAGGGTGAAATTGCGGCTGTGATAATTGAACCTCTTGTGCAAGGAGCGGCGGGTATAAAGACACAGGCCCCCGGTTTTTTGAAAGGGCTGCGCGAGTTATGTGACCGGTATGATGTTTTTCTCATTGCAGATGAAGTGTTTACCGGATTCGGGCATACAGGGAAAATGTTTGCCTGCGAGCACGAAGGTGTGAGTCCCGATTTCATGGCTTTGGCGAAGGGGATAACAGGCGGCTCTTTGCCTTTAGCTGCCACTCTTACCTCACAAAGAGTGTACGATGGTTTTTTAGGTGAGTATTCCGAGTTCCGTACTTTCTTTCATGGTCATACTTATACAGGTAATCCGCTGGCATGTGCTGCTGCCTTGGCTAACTTGGATATTTTTGAGCGGGAATCTACCCTTAGTTGGATTCAACCGGTCATCAGTCATTTAGAAAAAAGACTAGACCAGCTGTTTGAAGCAAGTGATCAGGTTGCGGACATCCATCAATGCGGGCTTATCGCTGGTATCGATATCGCACGCAGCCGCAGCAGACAGGAATTTTATAAAATCGAAGAAAGAATGGGAGCTAAAGTTTGTTTGGAATTGCGAAAATATGGAATTTGGCTGCGCCCTCTGGGCAACACATTGGTTTTGGTGCCACCACTGATTTCAAGCATTAAACAGATCGACTATCTTATGGATGCGATAGAATCTTGCTTGAAATAATATTCAGGTTTTCAACTTTATCAGAATCCTTTCCATAAACATTGAACTTAAGTATCGCTCGTTTAAGATAGATGAAACCCTATTGAATCGAAAAAAAGAATGAAAACTGTACAATAGTGCATTGACTTTAAATGAATAAGCGAATCCCATTATTGAAAATATTTCTTTTAGCGTTGTTTATTGAGTTAGGTTCTGGCTTCATTTTTGGTGATAACAAGACCGATGATCTATTTGGATCTTTGCGTAGAGCCGATATAGATATGGCTGTTTCGGCATTGGAGGATATTTCCGGGCCTTTGAATAAGGAGGACAAAGGAAAAGTGGTGAAAGCGATTGAACGGCTTTCACCTGGGGCGGAATGGCTGCCTTTTTTGAGAAATCTGACTGAGAAAAACAACGGCGATCCGGATTTTTTGTTTCTCCTCGCTCGGGCGCATTGGAGAATTGGGAATGTGGATGATGCCATGATGGCATGTAAAGAAGCAGTGGAAAAAAATCCCCAAAATGCCGGTCTGCTGTATAAAGCCGCCGCGTTAGCGCATACCGTCGATCGCATAGAAGAAGCGAAACAATGGGTTTCCATGCTGCTGAATCAGGAACCGAATCATGCCGACGGATTATTTTTGTATGGCCGAATTCAAGCCAGCCTAGGGCAGGATAAAGAGGCGAGAGAAACGTTACTGCATGTGGTTCAGCAGCAGCCAAGGCATTATCTTGCGCAATATGAATTAGGACGATTAGAGAACCGCGCAGGGAACAGCGAGAAGGCGGAGAATCATCTTCGTGCAGCGATTCATGAATACCCGTTTTTTAACGAAGCTTATAATGCCCTGCTGATTGCACTGGCCAGGCAAAAAAAGCAGGAGGACGTGCAGAAAATCAAATCCATTGTGAACCATATCAATACCTGGAGCCAAACCAAACGCGACCGTCTGCGATATGCTTTTTTTAATCCGGAGAATCTCACTTCAAAAGAGGCTATTTTACTTGCTTACGAATTAAATGAAGTAGACCGCAAAGACCTTGCCCGTACGTTTCTGAACCGGCGGTTTGAAATTGGAAAATCGACCGAGCGGGAGATTGTCTATCTAGCCCATTTGCACTATCAAAATAAGGATTTCAAGCAGTGTCTTAAGTTTTTGAACCGTATCGATGATCCCAAAATACGTAACTCCGATTCTTTTATGGCGTTGAAAGCCTGGTCTCTTTTTCTAGTGGGGAAAACCGAGGAAAGCCGCGCTTATTATGAATCCATCGATAAGAAATATAAAAGCGCGGAACATTTCAAAGAATTGGAAAAAGCACTGAAGCAAGCCGATCAATCCGATGAGATTCAATCGGCGGCTGCGGCCACAAAAGCCGCTGACAGTGCGTTTGTGTTTGCCGATGTAACGGATCAAACCGGTTTGTCTTCTTTCAAACATGTGTTAGGGCACGCGGATAAACCATGGATTATCGATGTAATGGGTTCAGGAGTTGCTGTTGGAGATTATGACAACGATGGTGATGACGACATTTATGTTGTAAACGGACGTTCCGATGTATATACTCCCAATCCCGAAGAAACCAATGCTTTATTCAGGAACGATGGTGGAACGTTTACTGATGTGACCCAAGAAGCCGGTGTGGATGATACAGGAATCGGCATGAGTGCGGTTTTCGGGGATATCAATAATGACGGCTGGCTTGATCTGTTTGTGGGGAATTATGGGCCGAATGTGATGTATTTGAATAATGGAGACGGAACGTTTAAAGATATGACCCAAAAAGCCGGATTGGGGGATTCGGGATATGTTGCCGCCTCGGCTTTCGGTGATGTTGATATCGATGGCGATCTCGATCTTTTCATCGGTAATTATGTCGAATTCGATCCTGAAAAACACGCTGAGGTTCGTGAAAACTATCATGGTTTAAAAGTGTTCATGGGACCGCTTGGATTTGGACATCAAAACGACATTCTTTATTTGAACGATGGAACCGGAGTATTTGAAGATATTTCCGAAACCGCAGCCATCAATGTCTCTCCAGGGCGGGCAATGGGAGCGGTATTTTTTGATAAGGATAACGATCACGATCTTGATTTGTATGTTACGAACGACTCTACCTATAATCATGTTTTACAAAATAGGGGAGACGGTACATTTGAGGATGTTTCTTTTCTGTCCGGAGGTGCTTTTACCGAAAGTGGTTTGGAAGGGGCGAGTATGGGAGTGATATCGGGTGACGTAAACAATGATGGGTTTCTGGATTTATTCATCACTTCTTATGAGCATCAGTCCGATGTGTTATATATTAATCAAGAAGGAAAAACTTTGGTGGATTCCACAAGTTCGTGGGGATTAATGGCACATACACAATGGCTGATTACATGGGGGAGTGGATTTTGTGATTTTGATGCCGATGGTTGGATCGATCTATTTACAGCCAATGGGCATATTTATCCCCAAATAGAAAAATTGGATGTGGATAGACATTATGCTCAGGGGGTGTCCATCTATAAGAATATAAGAGACCGGTTCAAAGATGTGACCGATTTATCGTTAGAAAATGATTTTGTTCCAAAAGGGGGAAGGGGAACGGCTCTTCTCGACTACGACAAGGACGGCGATATGGATATTGTGATCAATTGTATCGATTCCAGCCCGCAATTATTGGAAAACCGTACTCCACGTGGTAATTGGCTGAAAGTGAAATTAGATGCTCCACCGGCTAGAACTTATGGTGTGCGGGTTGTGGCCCATAAAGACAATAAAACATGGACTCGCATGGTCGATGGGGGTTCAGGTTATCTTTCACAAAATTCTGGAGAATTGTATTTCGGTTTTGGATCATACGGGGAAATTGATGATTTAACAGTATATTGGATGCATAGATCACCCCAAGTTATTCCGAATCCTGCCTTGAATAATACAAAAATCATTCACATGTGCGAATGAATATTGCTGTTGTGATAAATAAGTATCACTTTTTTTTAAATCCCCGTTTTCATCAAACCAATATTATGATATAAAACTATATAATACTTGATGTGGGAAAGCCGTCTCAGGTATAGTACTGCATAAGCGGTAAAAACAATTTAGAAGGAGGAAAGTTATGAGGGTATTTATTTTGTTGTGTGTTTTTTCGATTGCGGTTACTGGAATCGCGCTCGCCGACAGGTCTACTTATGATGAGACCAAGACGCAGATAGCATTGCCATTGTCAGAACCGCCCACGATCGATGGATTTGTGGATTTGGAAGCTGAAGAATCGTGGATCATGGCGGCAGGATCAAACAGCCGTGCATCGTACAGTTCTTATTGGGCTATTGAGTACAATGAGGAAGAAGAAGATTTTACCCGTGGAGGTGATGTCCCGAGCGGTGATGGTCCTTTGTTCCCGGAGGATATCCGGATTGAGATATATGCCGGATATGACAGCGACAATTTGTATGTAGCTGTGCGAGTGGAAGATGATATCCTGATGGACGATAGTGCTGAGCCAAATTCGGAGAACGGTTCAACATGGCTTGATGACAGTGTTGAAGTTTTTGTCGATGGGGATAACAGCAATTTCCCCGACCGGGATACATCCGGATCGAATCCGGAAATCGTAGATACCGGTGGGCAGTATGTCATCACCATTAATAATGCTTACAGGCAGGCGGAAGCCGGAAACCCCGGTTATGGACCGGATGACGCCTGGTACGCTCAGACATTCATTACGGATACAGGTTATAATGCCGAGTTCAGGATTTCCATGGACACAATCGGGAATCCGCAGCCAGGTGATATTATCGGATTTACGGTTGCGGTGAATGATGATGACACGGGTGGTGATATGGATAATCAATATACCTGGACCGGGCTTACCCATGAGGAAGACACTTACGGGAATTTGTTGATTGGCAAACGTAGTTATACCGCCCCAAAAGCCGATGCTCCAACGATTGACGGTGTAATCAATGACGGTGAATACAATGGAGCAGAAGAAATTGAAATTACCACCTATACTGGTATTTATTCTGGGAGCAATAACGATTGGGAACTTGGTGACCATGATTTTTCCGCTTGGTCTGTTCATGATGATGAAGCGATCTATGTCGCTGTCAGTGTAATTGATGACATGATCGTGACCGATTCCGCCGATCCTGGGAGTGAGAATGGAAGTACCTGGACAGACGACAGTGCGGAAATATTCTTCGATGCAAATAATGACGATTCTATCACGCCTTGGATGAACGATGACCCGCGAGAGCCGGGTTTCTTTGAAGGACAGTATGTTATGACGGCCAATGGGGCTTACCGTCATGCTGAAGCTGGAAATCCCACCTTTGGTACGGATTGGAATGCGGCGACTTCAGAAACCGCTGATGGATATCAGGTTGAGTTCCAGGTGATGAAATCAGCATTAAACAATCCAGAGGATGGTGCGACGATGGGCTTCCATATCGCCGTCAATGATGACGATGGAGGAGCGTCTGCCCCGAAAACGCAAATCGGATG
>CAZXSQ010000004.1:8544-37913 GCA_964643335.1 uncultured bacterium | reverse complement strand
GGTCCGGAAGGTCTTCTCTCCTATGATTACGGTACCGCCGCCTGGCACGGATATACCGGCCAGGCAAGCCACCCCTGGTACCAGGCCTGGAGAAACTCGTCTTGGAAAATCGCCAGTTGCGGACCCGATCTGGCCTACTTAAATGTCAGTCATATCTCCGGCTGGAGTTCCGACACCTATTACAACCTTTCCAATGGACTGGTATCCGCTGGAGACATCTATCGGGGCGAGATGTTCTATTCCAAAGACCCCCGCCAGCGAGGCCGCTAAAGGATTCTATATGTCCGGACGATTGATTACGGTCGAAGGTATCGAGGGAAGCGGAAAAACCACCATCGCCAAACGCTTGGTACTATTTTTCAAGGAAAAAAACATCCCCTGCCTTTATACACGCGAACCCGGCGGCACCACCGCTGGCGAAGCTCTGCGCAGCATCATCCTCGATGCAGAAATTCCCCTCTGCCAGGAATCCGAACTGCTGCTCATCGAAGCAGCCCGGGCACAAATCATGCGAGAAATCGTTTTCCCCTCCCTGAATGCCGGACAGCACGTTATCTTGGACCGTCACACCGACTCCACCATGGCTTACCAAGGCTACGGCAGAGGAATGAATCGGGAAACCGTCGAGCAACTAAACTCGTTTGCCACCCAAAGCCGCACTCCGGATTTGACGATCCTTCTCGATATCGACGCACCCACTGGTGTGGCCCGCGCTCAAAAAATCACTTCCCAGCAAGGCTTGAACGACCGCTTTGAAACGGAAAATATTCAGTTCATGGAAAAAGTCAGAGAGGGATTTTTAGAAATCGCCCAGAATGATCCTGAAAGAATCATTTTAATTGATTCGCGGAATGATATTGAGAAAGTCTGGGAAGCAGTGGAGAAAAAAATAACAGACCGCTGGCCGGCTTTGGTTTCGTGAGGATTACCAAACGTCACGCTTGGATATCAACATTCTCACCAAGCCCCGCGATGGCATCGGCCACAGAAGCATTGACATTGTTTTGAATCGTTAACGCGGCTTGCTGCTGCACTAAATCCGCGGCTTGATCCAAAACTTTGGTAATCAATTGCCCCATCATCGCCTGGGTTGATAACGAATTGGATAAGGCTGCGATTTCTGTCATGATACACCTGAAATAGTTTTCTCCACTTTCGGTTATCGGCTGTACCGTCAAAAACTTTAGCGGTACCACTAAAAAAAACTAAAGGGCATGGCCTGAACCATACCCTTTAACTCGTCAAAATCATATCGGACACGGGGAGTGCGGAATCCCGATGCAGAATCCGTGGCTTAACGATGATTTCACGTTCATTCGTTGGAATATTCTCCCCTTGCTGTACCGCTACTTCTGCCAGCAATGATCTGAAAACAGCATCCACATACTCTGATATGCAGGGAGAAACGGTAGTCAGCCGCGGGCTGGAATACTGTCCGCTCTGATAATCACCATGCCCGACAACCGCCACTTCTTCCGGAATACGTAAGCCCAACGAATTCAAACCCTTCATGGCTTCCAGGGCAATGATATCGTCAAATCCCAGAACCGCTGTCGGGGCATTCGATCCACGGAAAATCTTTTCCATTCGTGAGGAGTGATTATGCCAATCTTTGAATACGGAAGGATTGATCAGCCACTCATCCGGATTCCAGTTGTTCATAGATTTCATGAACTCTTTGTAAGCATACCAACGCTCCATTACCGGACCAAAATCGCATTCCGTTCCTTTTGGTCCGACATAGGCAATCCGTCTGTGTCCCAACTCCTGAAGATATTCCATAGCGCTCTTCGTACCTTGAGCATGATCGCTGCGAACACAAAGCCATGGTGATTCGAGATTTTCAGTAACCTTCTCGCCAATGACGACTGGAAGCTGGTTCTTGCCGAATAAAGAAGCTACCCCCACATGTTTTTTCGGTGAAACCGGAAACCATATCAAAGCATTGACTTCTTTTTCGAACAGCACCCGCGCGTTGTTCAATTCAATTTCTTCGTCTTCCTGTGAATACATGACCAGAACATGAACATTATGTTCATCGGCTTCATGAACGAGTTCGGTAACCAATTCTTCAGAATTTGAAAGCATGCTCGGCAACAAAAGTCCAATCACCAAGGTCTGCTCACTGGTTTCCGACACACCGTTTTTCTTTTTGACCACAAATGTGCCGCTGCCTTGACGTGAAACCAGCCACCCTTGCCTTTCTAATTCAGAGATGGCCCGGGTAACCGTGCTCAAACTCAAATCGAACTCTTTCATCAACCGCTCACGGGTCGGCAAAGGATCACCCGGTTTAAGCTTGCCTTCTTCAATCTGATCTCTTAACCGAATCATCAACTGGACATACTTCGGAACTCGTAATGATTCAAAATTTTTCATTTACCACCTCAACATCGTAGGAATTGATTTGATCGAACTGCAACATTGCCCATAAATTAAATTCGTGACAATGAAAATCGATCAAAAGATTAATACATTTAATTTTGTTATTTGTTATGGGTCGTTACTAACTTAACCTTTGTTCCCTTCTTTTCTTAAATTAATTTTATTATTTGTTATGCCATTGCGAATGGTTTAAATTTATCTACTTTTAAGACTAGCCATTATTTTTGGATAAGCAAGGTAATTCATTTGATTGAACTTTCAAATACAATTAATATTTCATTATTTAGAGTTACAAAAAGTCTCATTTTATTACAGAATATTCAATTTTGTACACTACAAATTTTACATGTGAAATATTCGATCACTATTAGGCATTTATTTCCAACAGATAAATTATTCAAAAATAAATACTGGTTTTATGAAACGGATTTAAAAAAAATTTATCAGGGATTTGGACGTAAGATTGCTGAAAGCAGAACTTGTTTACCCATCAACATGAATTGTATAACAAAATCGAAAAAGTGTCTGCTAAATTATTTAATTTTGCGCGTTAATTATTTGTTTCAAGCCAATGAGAACAATCATGAGACCGGTATTGCCGGATTAAAAAACACATTCATGATAAAATACACTAATAAACCAAAAAGAACTGCTGCCACAGCCAGTATCAAGATTTTTTGCATGGTCGACATTGTTGTCTCGGTTTTCATCATGTCTTCTGAAAAAGCGTTCTCCCATTTTGGTTCGGATAACTTCATTCCAGTTTTCTTTTCCTGGTTTTGGATTTTTTCTTGCTTTTCGGGAGAAATCTCTTCTGGCTCCTCACTCTCTTCAGATGCCCCTTCCTTCTGGGCTTTCGCGGCGGCTGAACGTGTCATTCGCTTCTCAGGGGGTTTTTGAGGGGACACATCCTCCAGCCCCTCCCAAACCAGACTCAGTTTTGGATGATCGGGCTGCAAGACTTTGACCATGTTGTAATGATATTTTGCATAGGGATACTGTTCCAAGGCACTGTAACAAAGCCCCAGAAAAAAATGAATATCCGGGTTTTCCTTATCATTTTCAAGCGCCAGGAGTAATGCATCCAACGCCTCTTCATGTTTTCCCTGACGCGCTAAGCTTTTACCTTTTTCCAACAAATCCATTAGTTAATCCTTCCTTATGTCCCTATACACTAATAAATAGTACAACCTCACAGTTTTTTCCAGACTTTTTCATTCACGAGATTGGGTGGCTGCTCCCCTTCAAAAAAAGCAATCAGGTTTTCCACCGCCATCAATCCCATTTTTGTTCTTGTTTCAAAGGTGGCACTGCCAATATGGGGCAGTAAAACGGTATTCGGCAAATCAATCAAGCCGGGATGCACTTTCGGCTCTTCTTCATAAACATCCAGGCCTGCCCCCCATATTTTGTTCTCTTTTAACGCATCTACCAGAGCCTGCTCGTCCACAATTGGACCGCGTGCGGTATTAATCAAAATCGAATGCGGCTTCATCAAATCAAATTCCCGTTTCCCAATCAGATGTTCGGTATCCGATTTCAACGGAACATGAATACTGACAAAATCACTGCGCTGCAACAGTTCATCCAATTCCACTTTTTTCGCCTCATACGGATATGTATTTTCAAATTCTTCCTTTTGATGTTGGGAATGATAAAGCACTTTCATCTTGAAACTGGCTGCCCGTTTGGCAAACGCTGTTCCGATTCGGCCCAGTCCTACAATCCCCAAAGTTTTGCCGGTAATATCCTGGCCCAGAAAATGCAGCGGCCCCCACCCTTTAAATTGACCGTTGCGTAGATATTTATCCGATTCCACTACTTTGCGCGCAGTGGCAAATAACAGTGTCCAGGCCAGGTCCGCTGTGGCATCGGTCAGCACGCCAGGAGTATTCGTTATAACAATACCACGCCGAGTTGCCGCATCGACATCAATATTATTATACCCGACAGCGTAATTGGCGAAAATCTTCGCCTTGTCCGCCCGTTCCAATACTTCATCATCGATAGTATCGGTGAGAATACACAAAATCCCATCCCTGCCCGGCACCGATTCAAGCAACACGTCCCGCGGGATAACCTGGTCTTCAGGATAGACATCAAATTCGATTCCGGCTTCCTTCAAGCGGTCCAAAGCAGGCTGCGGAATTCTTCTCGTAACGTATACACTCGGCGGCATAGAGATAACCTCCAATCAAGTAGGAATCCAATTACTCATTTCGTCTTTTTTCTATAGAGTATGATACGTTTTTTAATTATATCCTGTAGGGAGAGAATTGGTCATCGAAGGAGAACATTTGGATAGAATTTTGATTAATTGATCACTGAATATTCCATGGACATTGGATTTTCCATCCGCTGCGAAGCGTCAAGTATTTCAATTCCGACAATGTTTCCTTTCTGATCGTAATCCAGAATTATTCCGGGTTTATCTTCATCACTTTCAGTGATCTCGGTTTTTGAAAAAATAATCCTTAACACATCAACCTCAGAATCATAATTCACTTTCATTTTTGTCTCCAATATTTATCGATTTTGCTTGTGCAATAGGCTGTAATAATCAAAGGCGGTTCAATATTAATACGTACGACAATACGAACAAGATATATTTTACCATCTTTTAATGGTAATTTTGATTGAAATATTACTTTTCCGTGCTCCTCTTCAATTATTTGTTGAGGATTAAGTAGAACTGAATCAATTACAGATAAGGGAATATTTCTTCGTTCTATTTCAATTTTTGCATGTTTTGATAATTTATAATTCATTTCAGGTTTGAAGCTTGAAATTTTATATGTTATAGAATATCCTTAATTCTTTGAATTTTCTTGCGCTATAATTCCCAGCCCTTACGATATTTCCGGAACCTCAAATCATTCGCTTCGGAAGAATTCGTAAACTCTTTTTTAACTCCAAATCCTTCCTTATAGACGGGCTCCCACTTCAGTTTTTTATCGATTCGCAGCGCAATATTCCCCAAAGCGATTGCTTGGCTGAAGTCGAACGCATTTTCAAAGCTCGCTTCAGAAGGCTTGCCTCCTTTGCAGGCTCGAATCCATTGATCCAGTCCATCAATCGGGCGGGGAAGCGTCTCTGGTGGCGGGTCAAATTCACGCATCTTCTTTTCAGGTATCAACCTTGGTTCTCCACCGCTGAAACCGGCCAGGATTTTTCCATGGTCACCAACAAAAAGCAATCCTTCTCTCGGCATGTCCTTGCCGTCTATGTCCAACTCTTCCGGTTTGGGAGGACGCAGCCCACCGTCATACCAATACAGTGAAACCGGAGGCATATCTTCACGTGCCGGAAATTCCCAATGAATCATCGAGGCGCGCGGATAAGAAACCATATTCTCTTGTTTTTTCCAGAGATGATTTACGATCTCATAATACTGGCTTCGTGTCGCTTCAATACTGATTGGCGCTCCTAATTTCATGATCTTGAAAATTTGAAAGAAACTATAATGCCCCATATCTCCCAGCGCTCCGGCGCCAAAATCATACCAGCCACGAAAAACCGCATGTGTCAGTGAGGGATGATAATCATGGTGCGGAACCGGCCCTTGCCATAATTCCCAATCGAGGCCATCCGGCACCGGCACTTTTTCCTGTGGGTAGTGCGTCATTCCCTGCGGCCAGAAAGGACGCGAAGACCAGTTGTGAACTTCCCGCACTGGCCCGATGGCACCATTCCAGATCCATTCGCATATCGTTGGTGTGGATTTGTTCGACGAAGAACAGAACAGATGTGTGGCCGCCTTGGTTTGAATGGAATACTCCCTAGCCAATTCTATTTCGTGATGAATATTGGAAATGGGTTTATGTGTAATCGCATGTTTCCCCTGCTTCATCGCTGTGATGGCAACGGTGGCATGGAGATGATCCGGCGTCATAATATAGACAGCGTCCAAATCTTTCTGCTTCTCCAGCATTTCACGAAAATCGCTGTACGCGGCACATCCTTCATATTCGCCTGATGGCTTGTTTTTCGAATAATATCTTTCAACAACCTCCTGCCCAACCAATCGCCCGCACCGGCAGCCTTTTACACTTTCACCATAGTTCGGATCATCCAGAAATTTACGTATTTTATTGCGAATTTCGTTCTTGGACCACTCAATATAATCGTTACTCTCACGATTCGGATCACACACTGCGGCAATGTGAAGTTCATCCTTCGGCAGAGCGCCCATCAAATTCCGCAGCCCCTGAGTCCCTGTACCCACATACCCAACATTGATTTGGTCACTCGGAGCCACCGATTTCGCACTACTCAATACCCGGCGCGGCAAAACAGTAATCGCCGCCGCTGGAATCGAAGCTTTAATAAAATTTCGCCGTTTGAGTTTTTCACTTTTGGACATGGTTAACTCTCCATTCAATTTTTTTAACACAACAAAGCAATTTCATGAAATAATTTTCTCGTAAAATGAAATCAAGAATTTATTTATTACTCCTTTTCTTCAACCATCACTTGAATGACTCCTGACTCTCGCCGGATGGTCTGCCCATTATTAAATTCTCCACACTTATCTTCATCCAGACCAGGCCAATGAATCGGGGTTGTCTCAAAACTATGTTAGATGAAAAAGATGCCACAACATAGGGCAAACACATAGGTTTACCCCTACCATATGTAGGGTTAGACCTATGTGTCTAACCTGTTTTTAGACAAACCCAATCCCTTCGCCCTTTCCAATAAACTCTGTTATTTCAACAGATTTTGCTTTTACATCTATTTTTTCAGCGGGTGAAGTAATCATTCCAACACCTCAAAAACTCTTTCTCATTTTCTTAAACATACTGTTTAATCTTGTATATTTCTTTTCTTCCGAATCCACCACTTCGCTGTAGTCTCACCGGATCAAGCCAGAACTTTGCTAGACAGTCATCTCGCTCAACATGAACATGAGTTGATTCTCCCCGTCACCTGCATAAAAGAAAAAACGGTATAAATCTTTTCTATTCTAATAATTGGTTAAAAAAACTTGAGCGTCTAAAAAGTGATATTTGATGTAAAACGTAAATCAAAAGCACTGTAGAAAATTGGTCAGCAATAGCCGGTTTCGTATTCTCATCAAAGAAGAAACACCATTCTGTCATGCATTTACCTTTCTTGAGTTCTCTGTTTACGCATTTTTAGGTCAAAGTATTGACTTGTTTGATCTATAAAAAAATCGAATCGTAACATCGAAGAAAGCATTGATTTTTAAAAAAAAATTGTGAGAATTGAAGAAATTAGAAAGGAGGTGAAAAAAGTACTGGATTTGACAATGTTTCTTTAGATGATCATGAAGTTTGGTTTATGAAAAAGGAGGAAAGATTATGTGGAAAAAAAATGCTTTCTGTTTAGGATTAATTTTAGTTGTATCAAGTGCTTATGCCCAAATTGGTATCTTTACCACGAATACGGATGTCGGTGATACTGGTGGTTTAGGACCGGGTATCGCAAATTTTGAAGACGGAACCTATACGATGGATGCCTTAGGGGCAACCATTGGCCGGCGTAGTTATGAAGATGCATTTCATTTTGTCTATTCAGAAATTTCTGGAAGCTTTTCGATTGAAGGCGATCCAATGCCGATTTTGCCTGATGGAGAAGGTGGTTTGATGATTCGGCAGGATCTTGATCCAGATTCGATGCATGCGTCCTGGCTGCGAGTTGGTGAGAATGTTCCCGGTGGAAACACGAATGCCGCTTATGGCTCTGTTTTCCCGCATTTTCGCACTTTGAAGGGTGGAGGAACTATCGTTGATGGTGATGTTGGCGATGGCTTCAATGAGGTCAATGTCGGCCCCATTAAATTGGAACGAATTGGAAACAGTGTTCACTTCTACACCACGAACGATGCAGGAGAATGGAACCTGGTTCAAAGCGAAGTGATTCCAATGAGCGAAACCGTTTATACTGGTCTTGCAGCGACAGCGAATGGTGCGGATGCTCTCGGGCAATTCGAATTTGTCGATGTGGCCATTGAAGAATTTCCACTTTGGGTCGAACGGTCGATTCCCGTGGATGATTGGAATTCTGGTGCGGAAGTGGAAGTCACCGTCACGGCGAAAGCAAGTGAAAGCGTTGATGCTGTTGTAAATGAAGTCGTCCCGCGCCTGTCCGGTCTTTCTGGGGTATCGGTTAGCGGGGGAGAGTTCCAAGTGAATGAAGACAAGGGAGAAATCGATTGGACCTTGTCCGATTTCTCCGGTGAAGCCACCTTGACATATACCGTTACTCTTCCTGAACGGATGTCGGGTGCATGGCAGGGAACATTCAGTGACGGCATTCACCTTGAAAGTTATATTGGTGGAGACTGCGTCCTTCCGAAGAATCCATCTTTCAATCCAGAAGCCGAGCCGGTCGAATTGGATCCAGAGAAACCGGTTATAATTCAATTCGAAAATGGCCGTCCACGTCCTGATAATGATGTGGGTTATGGTTTGATGCTGGATCCTCGTTCCGAAAGTGGAATAATCTCAGTGAATGTCAGTGGTCAAATAGATGAGTGGATGGAATTTCCCATCAATATTCCTGCCGGATATGGAGATCTTTATATCTATGGCATGGTTCGGGGCGAAGATGGTAACAGCGACTCCTTCTTCGTGGATGTGGAATTCGAGCCTGTCAATGAAGATCTAACCATATGGGATTGTGGAAGCGGTAAAAGTCTCCATATTGATTGGGTGAATAATCGTTTAGGTGAAGACCCACGCCCATTTGTCAACATGACAGAAGGAGAAAACATTGTTTACATCGCTCCCCGGGAAGACAGTACCAGCATCGACTGGTTTGGTATAACAAATGATCCGGATTTCAATATCGGGGCTCTCGATATCCTCACCGGTGAAATTATCAATCCACTCGAAGTTCTCGAAGACTATGATACAACTAACTTAGGTATCTTCGAGGCTAGTCAAGATGTCTACGAAGTGGATAATCCGGACAATCTCGGGGCCGAAGGTGGAGCAGGATACGATCCAGATACCGGAACGTATGTTGTTATCGGCAGTGGAAACGATGTTTGGGGCACTGCGGACAATTTCCATTTCTTGTACAGGGAACTCAGCGGCGATTTCATTTTGGATGCGGAACTCGAACTTGATCCGGGAACAAGCACACATCAATGGGTAAAAGGAATGCTAATGGCCCGGCAGGAACTTGAACCTGAATCCGTTAATTTCGCAACCCGGCAGCGGCCGGATGGCCAATACAGTTCACAATGGCGATTAGCATTCGGTGATTCTTCGTCCAGTACAGCCGGCGAATTACGTGTAACATTCCCAACTCATGACGGGCGTTTCCGTTTGGAGCGTATAGGTGATCAATTCAATACATATTATCGAGAACCCGGGAGTGATGAATTGGTGCTTGTCGATGGACAGGAAGTGCCGATGGAGGATCCAATTTATGTTGGATTGGCTGTAACTGCACATCAGGCCGGTTCACTCAGTGTCGGCTATTTCCGAAACGTGAACCTGGTTATTGGCGGCGAGCCGGTTCCAGTTGAAAATTGGTCTCTCTATTAATGGCAACATTACATTACAATTGTATCAGGCCCGAGGATCTCTCTTCGGGCCTTTTTTTTGTCCGTCTCCAAGGGGAGACTGCAAGCCGAATGCCGAGTGCCAAGGGCAAGCGAACCAGCCCTTGAAGGAATTGGCACAATGTTACGCTGCCAAGGGCTTTCGCCGCGACAAGAAGCATTAATTATCTCCTAGATTCAGTACATCGCAAAAGTAACCGGTCATGAATACCTTTTGGATTAAAATGGGATTAATTCATTTGCAGAACTGAACTTTCAATTGAACTCTCAGTTCAATTTTTTTTCTGTAATCTTACTATTTGCAAATTGGTTATAGAGGAATATAAATGATTTGATCCATGAATTCAAATTGATTGGATGCTTCCCGTATAAGGATTAGATCGTCGATAACTTCGCGTAAAGATACTTGAGGCCGAACAATAAAAATTGCCGGAATATGATGTCCCGAGTTAAGGTGGTCTCTCAAATGAGTTGGCATCGATTTTCTATTTTTAGTCACCAAGCTAACTCCTTGTTTTTCAAGCCACAAGAGGAGCTCAGGATCAGCTATACCTTTAGGTGGAGCAGGTTCTACGCCAATAGCATAAACAGTCATCATTGGTTGACGTCGACGTAATTGATCAGCAAGAGCCGGTGTCGTATTCTCATCAAAGAGGAAACACCATTCTGTCATGCATTTACCTTTCTTAAGTTCTCCTGTTTACGCATTTTCAGTTCAAGCAGCTTTTGTACATGGGGTAATTCTTGCTGATGACGCCAAGATTCCTCTGCATGTTTTCGCCAACGTTCTAAATAGGAATCCACCTCCCTTTGATTATGCAGATAGAACGTGATAGTGGCATAAACTTGCTCTAAGGTTAAGGTGGGATAACGCAGTGCGATCTCTTCGGGGCTGCATGCATTCAGATAATCGTCTATCACTGTTTCAAGACCGACACGTGTGCCTTTGATTCGAATGTCATCCTGATCAAGAAAATCAAAATACTCATTCAGATTTATTGCAGTTGTATTCATCATTTACACTCTCTACTTTAAACTTATGCCATATTTATCAATACAGGCATTGATACCGTAAGATAAGCCGGTCTCGAATTCCTTTAGGATCATAACGGGTTTCATTCATTTGTCGTACTGACTCCGCTATTGATTTACGTTCACTTAAATACTTTTCAATTTCTTCTGAATGGTGTAGATCATATCCGATAACCTGATATACATCGGCCAAACGTAATGTTGGATATTGTTGGACAATTTCTTCAGCAGTCGCCCCTTTTGTAAAAGCATCAATCAAGGTTTCCAATGAGATACGCGTTTGACCAATTCGAATCACGCCTTTTGAGTTATAGGCCAATGGCAAATTTTCAGGAGATAAAGTTTTTGTCATTTGAATTATCCTTCTATTGAAACATTTTAGTGCAATTTTTTTTATATCAAACTGAAAAATTACTTGATTTGGTAAATAAACGCACTATTTTCTCGTTTTAAAAGATAAATCCAAATTTATTTAAACAAAGAAAGGGGAGAGATTTCACCTATGGGTACGCAAAAAAGAATAAAACAATTATTACTTTCTCGTTTTTTCATTCTGATTTTCTTTATCTTGATAAACACCGCAGGTTACGCATCGGAGTCCCCTGTCTATACTTATGTCTACTCCGAGGGAAGTGGCAATATCGCGGTGCGGATCGATGTTCCCGCAGAACCTCGCTATGAGGAAGGTGCACCCATTATGGTTGAGGCATCGACTTGGTTCGTAAAGAAGAATGGATTTCATTATGTGAACGATACAACTAAGGTCGGTGCGATTAATGTTTCTTACATGTGGTCAGGGCGGTATGATCCCGAGACGGGTATGCAGAGTGAAGGAGAGTATGACTATGGCGGGCCGATGTCTTTGCTTAGTTTGCGGGATGTCATCCGTTTTGCGTGTGGTGAAATAACCGATGTTGATGGTTTTTACCTGAACGAACTTATTGATGTCGCACCGTTGTTTGATAATGTAGGGCTGTGGGCTTCGTCCCATGCCGGGGTAATGGGAACCAATGTTCTGGCGATTCATGGCCAGGAACTACCGCTGGTGAAATATTTTATAGGCCGGGAAAACCCCACGCGTGATGAAATGTATCCACTTGAACTTGGCTACTATGATGATGAACGCAATCCTGTTTATAATCCCTTTTACAATCCGGATAATTACACTCCAACGACAATCGATATCGATTACTCAACAGTGGGCTGGTATCAAGAAGAAGGCGATGATAGAGGCCGCCCTTATTTTGCGGCGAGGGGGGATAAGCATGAACATATTCTCCACCCAGAGATTCATCCCAGCCTTTGGGGCAAATGGTATTATTCCCGTGGCTTGACCAAGGCCCTTGAAGAAAACAATGCATTCGGCGATGAAGCATGGCCTGATTATCTTGCCACCTTCGAGGAAACCAAGAATTATTGGCCTTACCGCACCACTGTGAATAATTATCCGCTCCTGGTAACAGCGAAACCTGATTTGAAGGTTATGCTGGTTTTTGCCGATGAAGACCATGTGCAGGCCGCGCCAGATAAGCCGCATATTCACCAGGCTTATGATGGCTTTTATCATACCGCCAATTTATGGGTACGCATGAATCCCGATCTCGAATACGTCAAATGGATTGTGCCAGATGCCAATTTAAGTCATTATCCCGACAATGACGCAAATGACGAACCCGAGATTTGGGATGACGTTAGGCCCTGGGGATTCCCGCTCAACGCAGTATACAGGGATAAAGTGTGGTTGGTGTCTGTTGCTGAAATGATGGACCGTGTTTACAAAAACAACTGGGAACCCAACCTGGACTCGGTTTTAGTGGATTACTCCTCAGAATCTTCCATTTTGAATTGGTCTCGCTATTAAAGCCAAGGTAGTCACATCCAGCCTTATAACCTCTAATATCTCCCTAAAACTTTTTTGTTATTGAACTATCATATTGATAAACTATATAAACATTAAACTTAATTAAAATATACATAACTATTTAATAATCAATCAGTTATTAAACAAAAAGAGAATTATTTTGCTAAGAATAAGGAGTTAAGAATGAATAACCGGCGAAATTTTTTGAAATCCTTAACTGCTCTTACAGCAGGAATATGTATGTCTAACCGAGCCCACGCCGAACCGGAAAGCCAAAAAGACAGGTTAGGAGAATTGCTTCCTACACGGAAATTAGGACGCACCGGCGAGTGGGTAACTATGCTTGGTGTGGGAGGATACCATTTTGGAACGGGCAGTGAACGGGAAGCCCAAATCTTGATGGAATCCGCTTTGGAAGGCGGTGTGCGTTTCTTCGATTGCGCTGTGGAATATCAAAACGGTGGCAGTGAAAAACGCATGGGCAAACTGCTGACTCCAAACTATCGTGACGTCATATTCTTGATGACTAAATCGGACGCCAAGACAGCCAAAGGAGCCCAAAAACAATTGGACGATTCATTAAGGCGAATGAATACGGATTACCTTGATTTATGGCAGGTTCATGCGGTAGGCAGTCCTGCAGATGTGGATAATCGCATCGAGAGTGGGGTATTTGAAGTATTCCAGAAAGCCAAAGAATCGGGCAAGGTGCGCCATATCGGTTTTACCGGTCATCGAATTCCTTCCGCCCATTTACATGTACTTGAAAAAACTCAAGATAATGACATATTTGAAACATGCCAGATGCCGGTTAATCTGGTCGATTCACATTACAACAGTTTTATCAAAAATGTTTTGCCTGCGCTGGTCAAAAGGAATATTGGCGTTCTGGCCATGAAAACTCTGTCATTTGGGAACTTTTTTACTAAAACCGTCGAGGGTTCTGCTGAAACGATTATTCCTGATAAGGTAAATATTGCCGAGGCATTACATTTTGTATGGTCTCTGCCGGTGAGTGTATTGATAACCGGTGCGAGAAATTCAGAAGAAATTCAAGAGAAAATCCGGCTGGCTAAATTGTTCAAAGAATTGAACAAGGAAGAACGGCAACAATTAATCACAAAAGTTTCTAATTTTGCGGGTAACAAAGTAGAATGGTATAAAGCCTGATATGAAATTATTGATCTGACTTGGTGATGAGATGAAAATGAGTGTATGATAAAAAAATAATTGAGACAGCTCTATAATAACGAGGTGGATTATGAGCAAACTAACACGCCGTCAATTCCTGCGAAACAGCGCAATCGCTGCCGGAGTATTTGCAGGTTCTACATCGCTGGCTTCGGAAGGTTCAAAGATTAAACGCAGCGCCACGGATCTGGTGACTTTGGGCCGCTCCGGCATTCAAATGACCCGGCTCGGTTTTGGAACGGGAAGCAATGGCGGAAGGATTCAGCGTGAACTTGGCCAGAAAAAATTTACAAAGCTGGTAAGACATGCATACGATAGAGGCATCCGTTATTTCGATACAGCCGATAACTACCGTGAAATGCATGAAATGCTGGCCAAGGCTTTGGAAGGTGTCGATCGGGATACATACTTCATTCAAACGAAATTAAACTTCAATCGAAGCAAAAATGTGCCAGAGGCCATTGACCGTTTTCGAAAAGAATTGAAGACTGACTATTTCGATTCGCTGCTCTTGCATTGCACACGAACAGCTGACTGGCCCAGCGAGTTGGAACGCCAGCGGGAGGAGTTTTCCAAAGCCAAACAAAAAAACATTATCCGTTCCCATGGTGCATCATGCCACGGTCTCGCTCCATTGCGTGCCATGCCGGATTGTGAATGGATGGATATCGCTCTGGTAAGAGTCAATCATGATGGCTCCCACATGGATGGGCCTTCCGGAGACTGGGCGGAAAAAGGCCGCCGTGACGAAGCCGTGGCTCAAATCCGCAAGATTCATCAAAACGGTGCTGGAGTTATTGGGATGAAAATCATTGGCAATGGTGATTTCAGAGATCCGGCACGCCGTGACGCTTCCATTAAATACGTAATGGGACTTGACTGTGTGGATATCGTGGTTATCGGCTTTAAAACTCCGGCTGAAATTGACGAAACCATAGAACGGATGAATACTCACTTGAATACATAAGCCTCTTTGGAACTATGATTCAACAAAAAGAGCAAAAATCCGATCCCTCAAAGCAACCAGATTCAGCTTCACCATTGGGCGAAACGGCTGATGAAACTCCTATACATATATGCCGCCGAACTTTTTTATGGATTGGGGTAATAGGTTTACTTTTGGTTTGTGTTTCCATTGTGGCAGCCTATCATAAACTTTTGCTGCAAAATGCAGCATATTTTCTGGTGTATGAATCGGAACTTGAACCGTGTGATGTAGTGATCATGTTGGGAGGGGGCAGAACCGAACGTATTGAAAGAGCCATCAAGTTGTATAAAAAGGGATTTGCCAAAGAAATACTGCTCGCCATTCCTGATCAAATCGGGCCAGATGCCCTGTATCACGATAACCTGGTAAATGAAAGCCGCATGTATCATGCCATATTGAAGCTGCGCAATGTTCCTTTTGACGATGTCCATTGGAGTCCGATTCCATTTTACAGCACGTTTGAGGAGATCAAATTCATAAAGTCATGGTTGAAAGAGAATGATATCCCATCAGCCATCATTGTGCCTGGGTATTTCCAATCACGCCGGGCGAAATGGACATTAGACCATTTTTTTGCAAACACCGATTATGAAATTCTGGTCGCTCCGGCTGAGGCACGATTTGTTTCGGCAAACAATTGGTGGACTCATGAAGAAGGATTCATTACAGTCGAGAACGAGTATTTGAAAAATATTTATTATCTCGTGAAAAGAACAATTCACGGACTTGAAGGTTGATGCCGGCCTTGCTTCCAGTTGCTTATCTTGCCAGCGATAAAATCCCAAATCAAAAGAAAATAGAATATCCCGAATTCCACTGGTTTGACCCATTCCGGAAACATCTTGTTGTAATAATAAATATAAGAGAGAAATACAAGACCAGTGAACATAAGCCAGGCTCGATTCGGGAAAAGCGTCAACAAGGGCACGATCCAGACAAGATACCATGGATCGATAACGGGAGAACAAATTAACAACGTCCCGATTACAATGAAGAAAGCATGGAATAAATCCTTTTCTGTCTTACGCCGGTTTACAACTAAAACCTGCCACAAAATCACCACAAGCAGGACAATAAAAAGCGAAAGTCTGGCCGATAAATTGGCTTGCTCATAGTTCATCTCAGTCGAATTAAAAAAATCAAATACCCAAGAATAAAGCCCTGCGTTGAACTGCCATTCTTTTGAATAAGTCTGAAGCCCTATAAATGGATTGACTCCTAGTTCGATATACGGGATATAGAGAATAATCACGATCAATAAAAACAAGCCATAATTTTTCCAATGCCAGAATCTATGAAAGAGTGGGAGTAAAAACACACTGAAAAACTTGGTCAATGTTAAACCAGCCATAATTGCACTGCTAAACCAAATACGATTTTGCACAATCAACCACATAACACCGGTTAACAAAAAGGCGGTGACTGAATCAGCATGTCCGGAATTTGCAATTTCTTTGATGACCAAAGGCGACCAGGCATAGATCAGTATCCACTCACGGGGTAGTTTAAGTTTTTCAAGAAGGGAAAACAATAAAAAGATGGCCGCCACATCAAACATGGTCAAAAATAATTTCATACCGAGTTCGCTGCCGGGATAAATCAACTCGGCACAGAGAAAAACATATTGTAAGGTGGGGGGATAAATGGTGGGAATATAAGGGTAATTGATTTCGCTCCAATATTCTGTCCGGTAATCATGAGTTGCCGGATGAGAGGGGGGATACTCATACGGATTGATACCGTTTACACTCATATGTCCATCCCACATATACCGGTATATATCGTTTTCAAGGATCAAATCCGAAGGGAGCATGATGGCGCGAAACAAGAGGCCGAAAGCGATGCCAAACCACACATGCCGCAAATCCATCACCTGACCACGAATAAGAGGGAGGATAAGCCACAAGTAACAACCAAAAAGAAAAGCGTATGTATAAAGAAACCGGTCCAGATACCAAGGATCGGCCGAATCCGGGCGTAGATTATTTCCCGACAGCAGGAAAATATAAAAATAGGCAACTGCACTTATTGATCCGAGAAAAAACAGTTTGAACGTGCCACGGAAAGGTGACTGTGGGGTGGGAGTGGTTTGAATGTCTGGTTCATTCATTAATCCGTCTCCCTTTTATCCCCTGTTCAATCGATTCCAATGAATCAAGCGCTTCGATTACGGTAAAGTTTTTTCCGGGAATCTTTTTTTGCGGGCAGAGATCGGAAAGCGGCTTGAGAACAAACCAGCGTTCAAGCATTCTCGGATGGGGTACCTGCAAGCCGGGTTGATCAATGATTTCATTTCCATAAAGCAACAAATCAAGATCGATTATCCGGGATTCATATTCTTTTGATTGAGAACGTTTTCTTCCCAGATTTTTTTCAATGGCGAGCAAATTTCTTAAAAGTTCCTGGGCGGATAAGTCCGTATCGATTTCGGCGGCTCCATTGAGAAACCAGGGGGATTCTTTTGGTATTCCCACCGGTTCAGTTTCGTAAAGGGGTGAAGAACGGAGCAATTCTATCTGGCTCGAGTTAGCGATCTGCTTTAAAGCGTCATAAATAAATTGGTACCGTTCACCTATATTGGATCCGAGAGAAATATATGAATACATTTAAAATCGAAGATTGTTTATCGAAAACTGTTTTGTGGATCAATCAACATTTGGGTATTCGGTAGAATAAAGTAGATCAGTAAGATCCCAGTTCCAAGCACAAGGCATATCACCATACACAACATTGAAATCCCATGCCACATGCCAAACGCTTGTCTTAAGGGATCGGTTTTTGGTGTTTCATCAAATGAACCGATTTGAGAACGCAGTTCGCGGATTTTAGGACTCACCACAGTCATGGAAAAAATCTGTATGAGCAGCAAAAGGACAATTAGAACGGTGATGATGATCTCTTTTGTGGGTAAAGGCCATGAGAGACGCCAAAATTTGATCACCTCTGATAAGGCCACGGAGATCATGCCTGCTATCAGAAAGCGGTCTAACCGTTGTAAAATCTCACCGACGATTCTGCCGCTTTCAGTTCTTGAAGACAGGTGGGAAAAAACAATGGGCGCCACCCATACGGCGATCACGGTTCCACCACCGACCCAGAACACCAAAGGAAACAACAAAAAGAAATTGCGTAAAGACCACCAGAACATGGTTTACCATTTTACATGTATTTAAGCGATTAGATATAATACATCAATGCTTCACGTGCTTCATCCACGCTATGCACTTCCGCAATATCGGCGAGAGTAATCGAATCCAACCGCTGTCTTGCGAAAATATGGATATCTTTAATGATTAAGCGCAACCGCTCAATCGGATCACGAAGGTGCTGCGGCACATGATCAGGATTTAAGCGCTCATCAGGGAGTAACGGACCTTGAATCGCTTCTAAAATTTGACCGACTGAAATCAACAAGGCCGGTTGAGTCAGCATATAGCCTCCTTTAGGACCTGGAGTGCTGTCGATCAATTCAGCTTCCTTCAGACTGCGAACAACATGTTCCAAAAATTTGCGGGGGATACGCTCCTGCCGGGAAAGCGTGTGAAGACTCAAACGCATATTTTCAGACTTAGCCAAAGCAACCATAATTCGCAATGCATAATTAGTGGTTTTCGAGAATCGCATGTTTTCGGCCTAATAATCAGCATATACCTTTATCTGACTTTCCAAACTTTCGAATAGGGGTATTTGTCCAGCCGATTCCACTTTCATGAAGTTTTGACCATTTTACATTTTTCCAAATTTTGTATCGAAAAAATAACAATTATTGCAAAAATTGATGTAAAAATTAACACTAATCCTATAATGAATAGGCTGAACATAAACATTATTCATTCCAAGTAGTTAATCAACAAATTATATTCTATATTAATTATAGCCATTATTGCTTTTACGGCTAGTTAATCCTCATATATGAAAGAATCGAATCTAAAAAATTTAAATGTATATCGATAAACAACAGGACTTATTTATGTTAGTATGATACACTTACCTAAAAAGAGTATTTTCAATTAGTTGGGCATAATCGATGGGAAATTGCCGATGACGCTAATTTGGATTCAAGATACAGGAACCGAAAGAGAAATTAATGTATAAGTCCAATGTGTTGAATGAATTTTAATTAATTGGATCTCATGCCAGCGTTAAAATTTTATGTAAAAAACCATTTTTACGTTTTAATATACAAGAAAATGAATTTTACTCTTTTATTCAATCCAATTTATGAGGTATATTTGTATGTACTTGGCGTGTATAAAATAACGCTGTGTTGATTGAATAGATACCTGGATTGACGGCATTTAATTCTGTTTTGGATATTACAGATAAAACAAGAGTCGGAATATTGTAACACTATATTTATTTTCAGGATGATTTTTTTGAAATGATGCGTCTTTGGGTCAAAGTATTTATATTTCAGTTTATCATTTGTTGTTTAAACATGATTCCTATGAGAGCATTAAGCCGGAATCCACAGGGAGAAGATTCAATGTGGTTACGAGCAAAAGGCCACGAGCAAACCTTCCGTTTTTCCACTCTATTCACCGCTCATGATGTTCGAGATCACCTCAGTTCACAAGAAAAGTTGAATAAAGCCCTGTCTTGGTGCAAAAAACACGGAATTACCAGGGTTTTTATCGAAACTTTTCGGGATGGTTACACGGCAGAAAAAGATTTACTGGTTCGCGCCAGAGATTATTTCGTACAAAAAGACATCAAAGTCTCCGGTTGTGTGACCCCAACCGGCATGGGCGTAGCCTCCACCGGTTGGAAGGTAATTTCCAATTACGAAGCACCGGAAACGCTGGAGGAGTGCAGGAGAATATTCGAATATACCGCGTCCCTCTTCGATGAAATCATGATCGATGATTTTCTTTTCACAGACGATACAAGCCCTGTTTCCAAAAAAGCGAAAGGATCCAGACCGTGGTCTGAGTATCGAAGTGATCTCATGTTGAGTGTCAGCCGGGAGTATATTCTCGGTCCCGCTCGTGACGCCAATCCCCGGGTAGAGGTAATCATTAAATATCCACAATGGTATGACGCATTCCATGAGCGTGGTTATAACGTGGAAACCCAAACCGATATTTTTGACCGAATTTGGGTGGGAACAGAAACTCGGGACCCGGATAACAAACGATGGGGAAGAAAAGCACAATACGAAGCCTACTATATCATGCAGTGGCTTACCGATATCGGCGGCGGTAAAACCGGTGGCGGTTGGTTTGATATTTATGGAACCGGTCCGGAAACTTACGTTGAACAAGCCCGTCAAACCATTTTAGGCGGAGCGAAAGAAGCCATGCTTTTCCATTACGGTGAATTGATTGAAGGAAATGGAGCACAGGATATCAATAAACTGCTGCAGGAAATGCCCTCATTATTTTTGCTTGCCGAGGCGGTTTTCGATGCTAGGCCTTTAGGAACTTTGGCTCCAAAAATTCCGAACAGCGATCCAGGTAATGAACCTTATATATTTGATTTTTTGGGGATGCTTGGAGTGCCTCTTGTGCCATCAAGCCGCATCGATACGGATTACCGGTCGGCTCTTTTTGCCACTCAAAGCTGGCAGAATGATATTTTTCCGGTGCAATTCGAAGAATTTTTGGAAGAGAATAAACCTGTCGTCATTACCAGCAATTTACAGACCTTACTCAAATCTCGCCGAATTACCGTTCCAGATAGCGTTAAGGTTATCCCCATCCCTGAAGATCCACGAGGCTTATACGATATCAATCCAGACCTCCTGCACCAATTCAGAGAAAAACTGCTAAAACCGTTCGGTATGAGCGTTCAAGGACCTACCCGAGTCTCTTTTTATTTATACGACAATGGCATCATGGTCGTGGAAAATTTTCGCAATGAAGAAGTCAAATTTGCCATTCAATTTCACTCCTTCCTGGAGGAAGCGGAGCAAGTTCATGCCAGAAACACTTTCTTTGCCCTGCCGGATGAGAATTCCGCCAAATTGAATATCGATAATTCCGGTCTGGTCTTCGAAATCAAACCCCGATCACTCGCCGTAGTGAAATTATCTGAATCCCGCTATGCAGAACATTAAATCTATTACCCGTGCGGGATCAGGTAATCATATTCTACATGCTCTAAAGAGATGTACTAATTATGAGAACAATTTTTGAATTTCTTTCATAGTTAAAAATAGTTTATTCAGTGTTTCGGGAAACGATCTAAAACCATAATGTTCATAACAATTGTGAGCATCTTTATTAATTGTATCCACGACTACCGCCATAGAGGCGATTTCTTGACTATGTCGAAGACACCGATACAAAGCATCCATAAGGAGAATTTCTCCTAATCCTTGTCCACGGCATTTCTGGTCAATGGCCAAGCGGCCAAGAAGGGTAGCAGGTATAAGAGAATATTTTGGAAGTTTCCGGGCGATAGACTTAGGTAAGTATTCATGTTTGATTCCTGTAGCTGAAAGTGTATAGTAGCCCGCAATAGTTGATTGGTCTTCCAGCAACAATACAAACACGGCAGCTATTTGTTTACGAATATCTTGACCAGCATAACGGAGCAAATAAATATCTAGTGCATCTATACCACAGCGAAAGTGGGAACGGTTGTGATGTTTTTCCAAAGGTTTGATAGTAAATTGAGATAAAGTATTCACGGTTTATGCATAATTTCTTTGTAACGTTTGGCGGCGCGTTTTAAACGAGGATGGGGTTCAATATCTTCTAATAGAGATTGAACAAAGAATTCTCTATCCCGTACAGTTAAATTGAGAATTTCTTCTTCCTGAACCACTTGTTTGGCGGCATCATAAGCGCTGCTAATGACAAATTCGGATAAGGAAAGTCCTTGTAACGCAGCAGCTTTGGTTAAAAGGATTTTTTGTTCGGGAATGAGACGTGCTTCAATACGTTCTGTTTTAGAATGCATATGGATCACCTGTTATTTTGTATATTGATTATTGTACAGGATATTTCCGTACGATTCAAGAAAACCAATAAAATGCTCTCAATCAGTTTTACCTGCCTGTAACCAAAAACATAAACACTTTTTTATTTTGGGCAAATATGTATACAATAGCCCATAGTTCTTTCTTAATGAGGAGGAAAAAACTCATGCTTCATTTTTTTCTTATCTGGATGATTATCTGCGTCAGTATTTCTGCCAACTCGACGGAATTGCCTAATGGGGGTTTTGAGCGTGGTTTTATGAAAGCAGAGAAATTCACACCCACCGGTTGGAATTCTCCGGACGAACAAGGTTTCATTGCTTCACCCGGTTATCAATCTGACCGATGCATCATGGTAACAGGGAATGGTGAGAACGATGCGGCTTGGATCTCCGATTCCATTCCGGTCCATCCCGGTGAGTATTATGAATTTTCTTTTTGGGGTAAATCCGGGGCGGGTACGCATGGGGGATCGGCTGTCAGTGGGCCAATCTTCTGCAATCGGGACTACCGGCTTAGCCAAAGATGGAAACAATATGATTACATCTTCCGGATTCCGGATAACCAAAACCAGGCGCAGTTCAGGCTGGGGCAATGGCATGTCAACGGCAATTTATATTTTGACATGGCTGAATTGACTCGCGTTCAACCGATTTACAATCTCACCAAGGATTTGGAACTGGGCGAGGGAGAGCGTATCGATGAAACCACCTATGTGGGCAATCATGTCATGTCGGGGCAAGGGGCCAATTCCTGCCGTTTTCTTGAATACACAACCGCACGATTCAATTCAAATCGATGGCTATTTTCCTCTTCATCCACTGTTCTGTACAAGCATAGTCTGCCGGATACCCGGTTTAAAAAAGCTTCGGTTTCAATTACTGTCAATCATTATACGGGCGGGATTTGCCGGGTACTCGTTCGGCCGGATGGTTCGGATTGGAAAGAAGCCGGGCGTATTTCTGGTTTGGACACAAAATCCTTTGAACTGCTTGATGGTGCTAAATCTGCAAGAACCATCTTGGTCAAACTCGAGGGAATGCTCGATGAAAATGATCGATGTCATTTCCAGGTAAACCAATACGAATTTGAGGCTGAACTTACAAATAAAACACCATCCATTCAAGGGGATACGCAATATATCCGCATTCATGAATCCGATCACCGTTTTGTGCTCGACATTAAGGACTTAGGTAATCCTAAACCTGGTATAGAGACAAACCTTGAACTGGGTGTTGCAAATCGTACGCAGGAAAAACAACGAATTCAAATCGGTGTTCAGGCAACAGAAAAAGAACCAGGGAAGGTTAAAACAACAACAACAACAATAAATTTGCCACCTCGTCATATCCAAAATGTATCTGTGCCATATATCATTCATGAAACCGGAGACCAGAACTTTCTAATCGAAGCATCATTACCTGATGGCCAAAAAGTTTTTGAAGGCAGCATTTCAATCAACATTCCTTTTCTCTATAAGAATGATTTTGGAGACCTGATAAGTCAAAGTTCTGAAGCGGCCTTGTGGTGGTGCCCGGCCATGTACAAAGTGTCCCAAGAGCGTCCCGCTCCCAGCAGTGGAAAAAGTGTAGTGACATTGTCGGCGGCGAGAGGAGAATATGAACCCGTTCAAATTGTGTTACGCCCCAAACAACGCCTAACCAATGTAACTTTAAAGGCTGAAAATCTTAGCGGCCCTTTGAACTATAGTATCCCTGCGCGTCATATCACTCTAGAACACGTTGAATATCTTGAGGTTACACATCCTTCCGATGCGATAGGATGTATCGGTTTCTGGCCGGATCCATTACTACCGCTGACAGAACCGATAAAGGTCAACAAAAATCGCAATTATCCGTTCTGGATCACAGTTTACATCCCACGTCATATACCTGGCGGTGTCTATAAAGGAAACATCCATTTCACTTCGAATGAATGGAACACTAATGCACCTTTGCAAATACGTGTCTATGATTTTGAAATACCCGAACACTCCAGCCTTAAATCCGCCTTTGGATTCAGTTCAGGTAATGTAAAGCGTTATCATCATCTCGAAACGGATGAAGAATACGACAAGGTTGTAGACTTGTATTTACAAAACTTCCGGGATCACCGCATCTCTCCTTACAACCCAGCCATGCTTCATCCAATAAAAGCCGAACTGAAAGAGGGAAAAGATGGTCTGGAACATTTTGTGTTTGATTTCACGGATTTTGACGAAGCAGGCAGGCGCTACTTCGATGAGTTCGGTTTTACCAGCCTTAGGCTTCGGTTAGTTGGGATGGGGAGTGGAACCTTCCATAGCCGCCGCAAAGGGAGAATTGGAGACTATCAGCAAGGTACTCCTGGGCATGAACGCCTCTTCCATGAATACGCTTCAACGATCCAAGACCATCTACTGGAAAACGGATGGCTGGATGAAACGTTTGTCTATTGGTTTGACGAACCCACACCTAAAGATTATGAATTTGTGCGTGACGGTATGTCTTTGATTCATCGTCACGCCCCTAAGCTGCAGCGGTTCCTCACGGAACAGCCGGAAGAGGAATTGTTCGGGTATGTGGATATATGGTGTCCGGTTCTGCATCATGCCGATCCTGAAATTTGCCAGCCCCGGCAGAAAGAGGGAGAAGAAATTTGGTGGTATATCTGCACTGGGCCAAAAGAACCCTATCCCGGCCTGTTTATTGATCATCATGCTGTTGAACTCCGCACTTGGCTCTGGTTAACACACAAATACGGATACCAGGGTTGCCTCGTCTGGCAGAGTAACTATTGGAGCAGCAGCGCGGCTTTCCCACCACCGGATATCCAGAATCCATGGGAGGATCCGATGAGTTACGTCTCTGGTTATGGTCGCCCAGCTGGTTATAAGGGGTATTGGGGAAATGGAGACGGCCGTTTTCTTTATCCACCCCAAAATTGGAATGAAGGCCAAAAACTCATCACCGGCCCCGTTGATTCATACCGCTGGGAAATGCTGCGCGAAGGAATGGAAGATTACGAATATTTTCATTTAATCCAGGAATTGGTGGAAGACGGCAGTTTACCTTCAGAATTAAAAGAAAAAGGGGAAAATTTGCTTTCCATTCCCGAAAGAATAATCACCTCCAGAACTGAATACAGTAAAGATTCAGAAGATTATTACAATTACAGGTCAAAACTGGGCGAGTTTATTGAAAAAGCCTTCAAGTCAAGAGAATAGTTTTAAAGGTATAAATTAATGGCCAACTCAAATTCACCGATACGTTTCTATGTTGTTGGCGGATTCCTCGGATCGGGCAAAACCACTGCGCTTACAGCCTTGTCCTCTCATTTTTCGCACCAAGGTAAACGCACCGCCATTATCACCAACGACCAATCTGAAGGATTAGTTGATTCAGAAGTGGTTAGCACTTCGGGTATTGACTACCGCGAGATATCGGGAACCTGTTTTTGCTCGCGCTTCAACGATTTTCTTCTGGCGGCGGATTCGCTGCTGCAAGAGCATCAGCCGGATATCATTTTGGCGGAACCCATCGGTTCCGCCGCCGCTCTTACCGCTTCCGTGCTGGCGCCTCTCAAGGCATATACACAGGATCGGTATAAAATCATGCCATTGACTGTCCTGGCGGATCCCCTGCGGCTTGATGAGATGCTGCAAGATGATCATCCCGAAGCACAGCTAGAATGGACGGATGACATCCGCTATTTGTATTCTTATCAACTGGAAGAAGCGGAGCTGATCTTAATCACCAAATCCGACCTGGTATCACAAGAAACTTTAGATCGTGCAAAGCAACTGCTTTGGGAACGCTATGCACAGCATCGTCCTTTACCGCGGATACAAACCCTATCGGCCGCCACCGGCCAAGGCATCGATGAATGGCTGAAAACATTAGAATCTCTTGACTCCGGAGAAGAATCCAAGCTGATGCCCTTTGACCGGGAGCGCCATGCCCGCGCCGAAGCCACACTGGGATGGCTGAATCTTGAAGCGCATTTGTCCGCTGAATCCTCAAGTGAAATATCAAATGTGGACCTAACTGCTGTTGTCCGTGGTTTTTTCCCTCTTCTGATGGATTCTCTCAATGGAGTTCGTTTAGGTCATCTCAAAATTTTTGCCTCATCACCGGATGGTTCTTTGAAGGCAAATATGATTGATCCACGTCACAGTTTTACATTAGAGACGATGAATCCAGCAAATCCACCAGTTAAAACGAAAGAAAATCAAGCAACTATTTTAATCAATCTACGCGCCGCTGCTGATCCGAAATTCCTTTTCGATCAAACCACCACAGCGCTAAAAAAGGTGGCTCAGCTACAAAACATCGGTATGCGGATCGTTCGGCATGAAGCCAAACGGCCATCCTCACCGACTCCGAATTGGAGATTTAAATAAGCAGGAATAAATTCAGATAGAACAAGGAGAAATCCATGAAGACGGCATCCCGATTTATGCAGATTTTTGGCGTATTACTTATTTTCATCTTAGTCATAAATCCAGCGGTTTATACACAAGCTAGTTCCGTGAAAGTTGTAAAAGCAAAGCCAATGCCCGCCGATGAACCAGTAGGAGAACGCCCTTATGAAATGGTCTGGGCTGATCGTGAACCCGTGCGCGAACCATTGATCAACTTCGATTCGCTAAAAGGTTGGTATGTGGAATGTCTTCATGGATCGGAAGCGGTGCTAATCGAATCACAAAGGCAGCGGGTGTGGGAATCACCGGTGGCGCGTTTGGTCTATCGAGGTGAATCTGAGAAAAGCGAGTTGATCATTCGGCCCCCTCAGCCTGTACCAATTCCCTTACCGGCTCATGAAAAATCAATGAATCCATTTTCAGCCTGCACCGTTTGGATATACGGAAATAATTGGTCGTGGGTACCCGATCCCAGTACACCACAAGTGACTGTCAGCCTTTTACTCATAGACCAAGCGGGGAATGAACATAACCTCGATATAACCCGTGTACGTTGGAAAGAATGGTGGCTGGTACACAAAGTTCTGCCGGAGGAATTTTTAACAAATGCACCACTCCAGTTAACTGGAATCAAGATACGGGGATGCGCCAATAAAGAAGACCGTGAACTCTATTTTGAAAACCTGACTTTCTTCCAGGAATCAATGGAACCGATCAAATTTAAACCAAGGCCTGAGCGGGGAGTGGAACCTTTTCACGGTCAATCTCCAGGCGCAAATACAGGTCCCGGCCGTCTTCCTTTCCCAAACCGGGAAGAGACAATTCTTCCGTCGAATTTCAATCAGGATTATGAAAACACACTTACCAAATCAAATGGCATTTACATTTTTTCATATAAAGGACACGATTGTGAACTGAAATACGAGGTGCAACCAGGAAAAAATTCTTGGGGCGATATATTGGTAAAACTGAACGGCAGTCCAGTCGCTCATACTCTCTGCGATGCCGGTCCGGTTTTCTCCGATAAATTATATAACCGGTCATTGAAATGGATCGATGTTGAAGGCAATGTTCTTCACGCGGTGTGGACCGGTGGATTGGGTGAACAAGAAGTTCAGGTGGAATCCTATATTCGATTATGGCAGAAATCCCTGGTGGTAGACTATATCTGCAGAGGGGGATCAGCCACAAAATTATCTTATGGCCATATCAAAAAGGTTGATAATCCTGAGCTGATACAAATTCCTTTCCTTAATTATGGAGGGCATCATTTGAATGTATTGATGTCAAAAAGTGGAAAACCATATTTCGCATCGATCTGGATGGATTGGTACCGGTCAAATGCCTCCGCTCCTTACGCCGTGGATAAAATCAACGGGAACAAAATTGAACTAAACGGCGGAATGCATTATAGACCAAATACCGATGGAACAAGGAACGATCTATTTGAAAGAGTTTTTGTCACTTTTTCTCCTATCTTCGAGGAGACACTGCCCACTATTCCAAATCCACCGGCCAAGCAAGGGAAATTAGCGGGTACGCGATTATGGCAGGAAAGTTGGGGACCGTCGGATTATGAACGTGAGCATAAGCGATCCGAACGTCTGCGTGCATACGGGATCAAAATGCTGACTCAGTGCAATCATGAAATAACCTGGAGAAACGCGGGAGAAAGTTTCACCTTTAGAACCAAAGCATCACCCGCCAAGGGAGGCGATGAGGCTTTAAAACAATATGTACAGAACCAGCAATCGCTGGGATGGCGTTCTGGCCTGTATACGAACTACTGCGATTTCGCCCCAGTGAACAAACATTGGGAGATCGATATGGTGATGCGCCACCCGTCTGGCGATCTGGTTACTGCATGGCCGAGGTGTTATTCCCCCAAAACCTTGTTCGCTGTGGAAATGGATAGCAAATTGGCGCCCGTCATTCATGAAAAATACAACACAAACGCTGCGTATACCGATGTCCATACCGCCGTCAGCCCATGGGATCGTGCGGATTATGATGCCCGTGTGCCAGGTGCGGGAACATTCGCTGCCACATTTTATGCCTACGGTGAATTGCTGCTGCATAATCAAGATGTATACGATGGACACTGCTGGTCGGAAGGGCATCATCAGTGGCTATACGCTGGTTTGTGTACCGGGAATTATGGTTTGACTTACAGCGGTCTTCAGCTGTGGGAGTATCCCTATCTACCACATTTCGACTTGCTAAAAATGCATCCATTGAGTGTGGATATCGGGCTTCCGTGGACTTCCCATTTCTTCAGAGGAAAGGAAGGCTGGAATAAGCCTGAGAATATTGTGCAAAGCATCGATCAGTTTATCGCTTCAACCATTGCATTTGGGCACATCGGCTGGCTGGTTGAAGAAGCGCATGGGATTCGGCAAACCTGCCGTTCTTATTACATGATGCAGCAGCTGCAAAGCCGTTACGTTATGCTGCAACCAGAAGAAATATGTTATGGAAGCGAAAACGGCCTTGTATCATCTTCAGAGGCACTGCTTTCAGATATATGGAAACAATCCCAACTGTTTATCCGGTATCCGAACAATCTGCGAATTTGGATAAACGGAAATCCTGATGAAAACTGGACTATCAGGGTCGATGGGGAAGCGCATCAACTACCGCCTTATGGATGGCTGGCAGTAAACGATGAAGATTTTTTTGAGGGTTCAGAACTTATTGACGGCCATCGATGTGATCGTGTCAGTTCACCGGAATATGTATTTATCGATGGACGGGATAAAAGTTTGTCATTCAAAGGAGTGAAAACAGAAGGAAGCCTTGCCGTATGTAAAGCAAAAGAAGGAAATGGATTAACGCTGTTCGCCGTAGAAGGTGTCAAAAACATAAACATCAATTCAAATAATTCAAAATTCGGGAATAAAGACGTACTCTCGGAAATTAATAAAGTGGCTAAAGCAAAACAACTATCAATAGAAGCATATACAGCTGAAGGGAAACCCGCTGGAGACGTGACAACAACCAAAACCCAAAGCGGCTGGCACATTCAACCGCTAGAAAACGCAGTCCGGT
>CAZXSQ010000004.1:0-8534 GCA_964643335.1 uncultured bacterium | reverse complement strand
TTCGCGAACCGGCCCTACCCTACTATGAATAGAAACTTTAACGCTCCCCTATGAACGCCTTTCACAAGAATTATTAACAATTATACTTATTTTTCAATGAATCACGTGAAATCATCTGAATTGGCATTTCAGAATGTTCTACAATTCAATAGAACTATAAAATAATAAATGAATGAAAAAATATTTATATTGCGAATATGACCGGTATATGGTAGCGGATTAGGTTTGGAGAATGGAAGAACAATTACAGAATACATCAGGTGAATCCCACTTTGAAAAAAATTTAGCTGCATTGGCGGCGCTTAATCCGGAGCAGGCCAAAACGATTGAAACCCTTGCCCCTAAAGTTGAAAACCGTTTATACCCGGTTCATCCACTCCAGAACGGTTATGTGAATTTAACCATTCCAAGTTCCTCCACAAGGGGATACACTCTTTTTACTAAAGATAATCCCAAGGAAGAGATTCAATCCTGGATCAATGAAACAGATTTAGACAAAGAATCTATTCACGCGGTTATCTTAATTGGATTCGGTCTGGGATATTACCCCAAAGCCGTGCTGGACAAACTGCCTGAAACAGGTGTGCTTGCCGTGGTTGAACCTGATCCGATTCACTTTTTTACCGCATTCAGAGAGGTTGATCTTTCCAATCTGTTAGCCGATAAGCGGCTGCATCTCTACGTGGGTCAGAAGCCAGACAAATCAGTCGAAAGTGTTGGAAAAGAGTTACAGTGGGGCCGGTTTATTTCATTGTCTTACCGGCTTTTGGTTACTCCTTTAATGCGCCGTTTACAGGAAGACTACATCTCCAAATTTACCACTTTATGGCGGGATTCACTGCAGCGGGAGTTGATGTACCGCCGATCCCGCATTGACCACAGTTCAACTGTGGTTTTAAATACTATCGCCAATGCCGGCTCCATTATCCAATATCCAGGCATCAATTTATTATTTCATCATTTTAAAAACCTTCCGGCGGTGCTTGTCGCAGCAGGGCCGTCATTGGAAAAAAATCTGGATATATTGAGGGAGAATCAAGGAAATTTCATCATCGCCTGTATGAATACCGCCTATCCGGTTTTACGCCGTAACGGCATTCACCCGCATATCGTTTTCACGATGGATCATCAAGAGCGGAATGTGCTTTCATTCGATGATGATGTTCCCTCTCCCGAAACCTATCTCGTTGGTGATCCGCGAATCGATCCACGTATTCTTCATCATTTTCATCCCCGTGTTTTTCTGGCTTCATGGCGAACCACGACTGAAACACTGGGGGAACCTGCTCCGGTAGAAAATATACCCGTTCCCAGAATGAGCGGCAATGCGGTCTATTTGTGGCTCCAGTCTCATGCCGGAAGTAAAGGGGATGTTTTCGGTCCAGGCAGTGGGGCGGTTGTCGGCTTTCACATTCTCGCGCGTATGGGATGCCAGCCGATCATACTTGTCGGACAGGATTTAGCATTCACCGAAGATAAACGATATGCCAGCGGCACAATCTTCGAAGACAAAAACCTGCCACGAGATGAAGCCGGAGCGCATCAAGTGCCTTCTGTGGATGGAGGAAGCCTGGAGACAAGCGAAACGCTGCATCTTTACCGAAAATTACTGGAACATGAAATCGCCAGGTTCAAGATACCGGTATATAACACAAGTTCAGGGGCGCTAATTTTAGGCACGATCACGTCACGCCTGCAAACATTGCTCCCCGATCTTAAAATCTCAAAAACAAAAATTTCCTCGTTTATCGAGTCGATACACAGTTCATTCCAGCCGAAAATGGACAAGATCGACCTTCAACGAATTTTAGAGAAAGCCATCAAGAAGTTGGAGGCGTTTTCAGATGAAGCAAAAAATGCGTTATCACAGCTGCCGCCCGATACACTCAGTTCACTATCTGTTGAACAAAAGCGGCAACTGGTCAAACAATTAGAAGAAGCAGTGGCTCGCTGTTCAAACAAGCATCTGGAGGCTTTTGAATTGCTGAACGAACTGTTGCAGGAATCCCATTTTAAATATGAAGAATGCCGCTGGCGTTTCCTGATTCAGACGGATCAGAACCAGATATTAAACGACAAACTGCAAAGCCAGGTTATGATTTTGGATGAATTCGTCAAACAGGCGGATACGTTGTCGACGCTGTTTGAAGAAAAAATCATCGACCTCGATAAATGAAGGCTCTTCCACGGTGAAAGATCATCCCACCAAACAAAGCCGCATAAGGTGTCAAGACAAACCGGATACGGAAATTCTCGACAGGAAGAATAAATATTCCCGCAAAAAGAACCAGGAGGGTTGTCAAAGCGCAAAAAGCTAAAGTCATTTTTTCTGGTTGAGTGAAAATCGAATTCAAACCTGCTGAAAATGCAAGACAAATCCCACCCCAAAATATAACCAGCCAAAGAAAACTAAGAAACGTGAATTCCGGATGGTCATGAAGTTCTCGTGTTATTTCTATAAAGTGATCTCCTTCGACATCTAAAAATAAATAATTCAAATACATGAGAACTGATTGTATTGATTTGTCTTGATTCTCAAAAAATCCATAATTCCATGCTGGCAAACAAAAGCGTTTCCAGTTCCTCCATACATGTTTCACATAGATGTCAGGGTTGTATGCAATCAAGACCAAAGAAGTTCGCAGATATTCTTCATTAATTGTTAAATAAAAGTGATGATTGAAATTCGGATCACCATCGCGTTTGTTTTCCTGATCCAAAGCTGGTATTCCAGTTGGCTCATAAGATTTGCAGAAATCAGAGTAGCTGGAAAGAGGAGAAAAAGGTTTGGTTTTGTATACAGAGGAAATTTTATTCTGACAGAATAATTCATCAGTTTTTTTAGGCGAAAAGCCCGTGGTCATTTTATACAAATTTGGCCCCAGCCAGGAACTGCCTGACCATTGATTGAATAAAACAGCATTTTTGACCATGAACAACATAACCAGAGATAAAGGGATGATGGCAGCCCGAAACAATACGCTTGTATTTTGTTTGAAATAAGGAACAAGCAGGAGCAGGACGAGCAAAAACCAAACAGGATGGAATATCCCCCGCAATAAAACCAAGAGCATCATCAAAAAGAAAAACAGGAATCCATCCCAAACAGATCGGGTAACAAGAAAACGGTAAAGCATAATAGGTGAAAAAGTCAACAAAACCATCACCGGAAATGTGTACATCAGCCAGTGTTCATATAGTATCCATGATGGAGAAATAAGAACTGCGCAAGTAACCGGCAAGGCTATAAAGGCCGGTATATTCATTCTTCGCTGCAAATGATACATACCGAACGAGGCCATCAATCCTAAAAGAACGTAAATAACATGGTACACAACATGAGAAAAACCAGCCGCACCTTTTTCAACCAATCCTATAAACATATTGAACAATGGCGGTTGGGAATGGAGATACCAAACACTTTCGAACAACCGGTTTCTTAACAATTCCAAATCAAGAATTTGCCAAAAATGAAACGTCTGGTAATCAAATCCCCCACTGAGAAGATAAAAAACAACATGGGAAAGCATAAAAACGAGAAGAATTATCACATAAGGCAAGTACGTTTTATTAAAAGGTTTCTTTCGACGATTCATCTTAAACTATAAATGTTCTTTGCAATTATAATCATCGCCTATGTTACACGAACTGATTTTTTTCGTTAATATCAATGATGCCCGGTAAAAAAATTGTGGTGCGGGCATTCTGTCTGCACAAAGCAAAACAGGTCGCTCCTTTAAGGGAGGGTAAAGCAAGCGTACCCGCTTGCACCTTTCTAGTACACAACAACACAGGCGGGGACGCCTATTCTACATTTTTCCCATTTCTGACTTCGTACCGCATGCTCTCCCATCCTGCATCAATTCCGATGTATAATCTCATTGTCTGGTTCCTTTCTTTGTTTTTTTTATGAGAGAGAGGATAACTTTCTCTCTCTCTCGGAACCAGCCTTCAACATGGTATCTACCCATCTCACCCCCCTCATCGAGCAAGCGTCCCCACTTGCCAAATGTGGTATAGTTGTCCTGTCTGCACAACATATAGTGGAAGTGTGTTCGTCTCGGCATATTGTATAGCATAAAATTCAATGAGCCGATAAGATATCCAAGAAATCATAAAAATCAGAGAAACATGCAACTTTTTAATTTGCTGTGCGTAAACCAAAGTGAAACCACGGAAAATGAATGACATGAATGCACTAGCACAAGAAGCCGAAATAACAACAACCGAATTCGATGAGCATGAATTGATCCAACAAACGGCGATTGGTAACGAACATGCTTATGCACAACTGGTTACTCATTTTTCGCCGCCGGTTTTTCGATTTCTTTGCCGGATGCTGAATAACCATGACGACGCTGAGGATATCACGCAGGATACATTTTTTGAACTCTACAAAAATAGAGCAAAATTGCGAACAAACGTGAATATTTTGCCATATTTGTTTACAATCGCCCGGCGAAAAGCCATTTCGCTGCTTCGATGGCGGAAAGTCAGAAGAGTGCTCGTTCCGATAGACCAGGCTTGCGAGAGTCATGTTGTATCCTCGAATCCTATACCGAGGGATACAACGCATACGGCCAATGTGGAAAAAACCGTCAACCGTGCGATTGGCCAACTTCCACCGGCAAAACGAGCGGTTTTGATACTTCGGTTTTTTGAAGAAATGACTTATCAGGAGATCGCAAAAGTGATGAATAAACCTGAAGGAACTGTAAAATCAATCGCTTTTCGAGCCGAGAAGGAACTACGCCAGCATTTGAAAGCCATTGAACACGTATGGCAGAGGTGAATTATGAAAAATACATGTGATTATTTGAATGATAAATTGTTTCATTATGTTGAAGTCAAACAGGGAAAAACGGACGCAATCACACAATCTGAAATTCTTCAGATAAAGAAGCACTTGTCTGATTGCCCCGCCTGCCGGAATGAAGTCGAGGAAATCGAGTTGCACCTGAACTTTCTTGCCGATCTTCCTCATCCCCAGCCGTCTGAAACTCTTGCACAACGGTGTCTGCAAACTCAAAAAGAGCAAAGACGCTGGCTTCGATCTCCGATTTTTACATTGGGCACAGCGCTTGCAGCGATTGTGATAATAGTGGGTGTGTTCAACGCCGGTATCTGGGTGGGGCAGGAACAGGCAGAATCGGTTTCATCAGAGGAGAAATTCGCCGCCCTGCTTCTGGTTCAAAATGAACTAATGAACCGGTTGGAAACTACCTTCGCGCAAAAAACGTCATTAAACAAAAAACAAGTGGAAATGCAATTCGCCGAGTTGAAATATACCTCGCAAATGATCGAAAATTATTACCACAAAAACGAATCGAATTATGTCGCCCGGCGCAGTTTTCAGACAGCCATTCTCAGAAACATCCTGCTGCTTAAATCATTATGCGATTATTTCGAGAACAATACAGACAAACCCATTGAAAATCGGCGCTACATAAAAAGCGAAGAAAAACCTATAAAGTTATAACAAGGAGCACGGGCATCTGGGGCGCGGGATCCTGCCTGTAAACAGGGAGTGCGGGCATCTTGCCCGCATAAACAACCGAAGGATATAAGGCACGGTCATCCCAATATCATGAACTTAACGAAGTTAATAGTATTTTATACCCTGAAGGGATTACATTCGATAACCCGGGCAACCGCCCAGGGATAGAGAGAGCTTTGACAAAGGATGTTTTTTACCCTGAAAGGGTTAAATATGATAGCCCAGGGCAATCGCCCTGGGAACAAATGGTAGGAGATAAAAAGCCCTGAAGGGGCGTAAGAATCTTTATTTTTATCGTTGAGGCGTATCCGCCGCGGAGGATTGACCTCAATGAGTACAATTTAAATGTTGCGGACAAGATATCCGCACCCCAATTTAAAAAAAATTTAAAAGGAGAAAACCAATGAATAAAAAAACACTTCATACCATTTGCATTACTACGTTGACCGCATTTGTGCTTGCGGTCTCACCCGTTCTGATTCAGGCTGCGGAGGACACTCCGGATTCAGCTACCAAAGAAGCCAAATCTTCAGAGAAATGGGCTGAAGAATTTGGCAAGAGAATGGAGAAATGGGCAAAAAACCTGGACAAAAACATGGGACCCTGGGCGAAAGAGCTGAAAAAAATGATGCAGCAATGGTCTAAACAAGTCGATAAAAAAGCCGAGCCTTGGTCTGAAGAATTTGAGAAAAAGATGAAATCCATCGCCAAGGAATTGAAAAAAAGTTCAAAGCAAATCGAACCCAAAATGAATAAACTTGCGGAAGACATGGAAAAGATCGCTCCGCATATCAAGAAAACCGTCCAACATATAATGGAAATGATACAACATATGGACTTAGATTTCGATCTTCCTACATTACCGGTTACACCACCGAGTACGGGTGTTAAACATCCACAATCACCTGTTGTTCCATCTCCCCCCGAATTCAATGTACCCGGCGTTCCCCCTGTACCTAATACCGGTAATGTACTTGACAAATTTAAGGGTGAAACAGTAACTGAAACCGTTCAACAATCAGTGGAAGTCGCCGAAGGAACAGAATTGATCGTCAGCGGGGTTTCCAGCATGATTCAGATTCAACCAGGAGACTCTGCCTCCACGATCACTCTGTCTGCTCTTAAGACAGCAGGAGCAAAAACCCGGGAAGAAGCCAAAGCGCTGCTGGATCATCTTGATATCTCTATTAATAAAACAGATCAACAGGTTGAGGTTACAACCAATATCAAGCAACCTGAAGAAGAAAACGACACCATGGCTTTCATTGAAATGATGTTCATGGTTCCAAAAGGCACACCTGTTACCGCCCGGAATTCTTTTGGAGGCATCAACATTCTAAACGTCGGAGGGCCGGTGAATTGCGAAAACTCGTTTGGTTCCACTCGCGTAATCGGCTCGGAAGGTTCACTCAATCTCACTACGTACTTCGGTTCAACCAAAGTTGGTGATCATACCGGAGACGCAACCATTCAGAACAAATTCGGGAACTTGACCATCAATGGATTGGACGGAGATTTGAACATCAATGTGAGCTATGGACAGGCCGAAATTAAAGATATAGATCCCGACGTTCATATTGAAGGGAAATGCGCATTCGGCAAGTTTGAACTCGTTTTACCCGAAGATTATGCAGGCAGCATTGAAGCCAGTGTAAAAATGGGTTCGATCGAGGTACCGGAAGAATTAACCATGCACAAGGAAATGACTTCGCAATCGGTTAGCGGTACGCTTGGGGACGGGACAGGAAAGATTAGAATCGTCAATCAATACGGCCCGCTAATTATTAAAAGAGGGTGAGCGCAAAGTAATGCCATTGAAAACAGTCATCGTAGGGGCGGTTCGGGAACCGCCCTAAACATGCTTGGCACAAGGTAGGGGCGGTTCGGGAACCGCCCCTACGCCTCAAACGGAGCCAAATGGGAGGAAACTCTTGTAAACGCCTCAAGGAAGTAATAATTCTTCTGGAACAGAAAAAGAAATTGGGACTGAAATGATCTGTGGAAATAAAGTAAATCTTTGGTAATTATACAGTTACGCCAAACACATCATCCATACGAAAATAATCTTCGAAATGCTCGAATTGAGGAACTGTTCCCTGCTTGACAAATACCGAGACCACATCGTAGCGAATGTCCCATCCCTCGAATAAACCGCGTTCATAAAGATATTGTTCCGCCGTCTTGATCAAATTTTTCATTTTCTTCTTTGTCACCGCCTCGTAAGGCATTCCGAATGAGTCGCTTGTGCGGGATTTCACCTCGACAAAAACGATTTGTGAAGCGTTATTGACGATAAGATCGATCTCACCGCCTCTTCGCTTGTAATTTCTCTCCCACAAATGAAATCCTTTTTTGGCAAGATAACCAATAACCTGTGATTCCACATCGGCTCCTTGATCGACGGTTGCGGGATGCTCCAACCGTTCCAGCCTGGCTAGAAATTCTGAGAGCATATGGGCACGGCGTTCAAGATAAGAGCGTTCTTTTGTTGTCATTGCCAGCTGACTTGTTTGAATCAATTGATCAAGAAAACTATTGATGGATTTTCTGTTGCGGCATTTTTCCAAACGGGTTCTAAATTGGTTAAATGCAGGACTTTGATCCTGCACCAGAATGCAATCAGCTACACCAGCATAAGTCATGCGATGCTCATTGCAAGCACCGAAGATTTCTAAAGCCATTCGATGAAAATCCGTCGGATACCCTTTGTTGTGGTCAAAACCATATTGCGGATAGCGGGGATGATAGGCGGTCATAATGCGGTCACGCACGACTTTCGCAATTACCGAAGCGGCGCCAATCGTAATTGATTTTTGATCCCCGCCAACGATAGTTTCCCCCGAAAGTTGTATGTCCGGGTAATCTTTACCGTCTACGATCACAAAGTCTGGTTTCTTTTTCAATCGTTCCAGAGCACGGTTCATGGCAAGAAGGGAGGCCTGACGAATATTCATCGTCTCGATTTCACGGGCCGTCGCCTGGCCCACGGCGTAGCTTATGGCCAGATTTGTAATGACATCGTAAAATCGCTCGCGCG
>CAZXSQ010000003.1:27618-38348 GCA_964643335.1 uncultured bacterium | reverse complement strand
CCCCATCAATTACTAATCCATTTTCTTTTCTAGGAAGTACTATTAGTGCATTCTCCCCAAATAAATTAACTAATTTGCTACTCAAATATGAAAAATATGACCAATCAAATTCATCGTGGGTTCCGGGTTCGTACCCCCGTATCAAAAAAATCACATCGATTTCAGTTGGATCTTCAATACGGGCTTCTAATTCTAAATTGATTGTATCTGCATGGTCATTAAGGTCCATCGATATGAGTTCACTATCATATAAAAGTTGATCACCCTCTTGATAAGGGGGATGATCTTCAGAGAGTTTAATACTCCCTGGTACAGTATCGAGACTGATCAATGGCCCGAATGATGATGGCACATCTGTAAATACAATTCTCCCCTCATTCATATCACTTAACAAATAATTGGCTTTTTTCTGCATAAAAGGCCTATTGAGTGGCTTCAATACACATCGATCAATCGGAATAGATAATCCTGTTTCGGAATCAGAGAAGTTTACAGACAGTGTTGTTGTATTATCGGGGGGGTCTGTAGGTTGTACTAAAGCCGTTGCAGGGATGCTGCCCACTACCTTACCATTGATTACTATAGGCAAATTTTCATAGACGTAAATGGGTTCGCCATTGGGCAATGTTTCAAGTGCTTGGTAGTCTATCGAAAGGGTAACAGGCTGATTCCCGCTAGGGATATATTTCGCTTTACTACGCGAAAAACCATTATGCCCTTTAATTTGAAAGGACGCAATTTCGGTTGGTGATGATATCTTTAACTCATGGGTTGATTGGAACCCTGCTTTGATTGTACCAAACGATAGTTGCCTGGGAGTCCATGTAATGTTTTCAAATAAGCGATCGGATTCATCTATTGTTGGAGAATCAGTAGAAGTTTTTACAATATCACTAACATCCCATAACTGGATTCCACCACGTACTGAAGCAAGGAGTAAATTTTTTCCAAAGGGGGAAAAAGCAATAGAAGGAACTTCTTCATGGCCTTGAAATGTTCTAATCTCTTCACCTGTAGTGACATTCCATATTGTAACCCCATGAGAACTCCCCGTAAGCATATACTTGCCGTTGGGGGAAAATAACACTGAAATTACTGCATTATAAATTTCTTGAAACGCTATAAAGGATCGAATCTTTTCACCTGTAGTGACATCCCATAATATGGTTCTTCCATCTTCACTCCCAGTAAGCACATACTGTCCATCGGGTGAAAAGGCAACTGAAAATACCCTATCTTCATGGCCTTGAAAGGTTAGAACCTCTTCACCTGTCGTTATGTCCCATAACTTAGCGGTATTATCCCAACTCCCAGTAAGCACATACTGTCCATCGGGTGAAAAGGCAACTGATTCTACATAATATTCATGGGCTTTAAAAGTTAGAACCTCTTCACCTGTCGTTATGTCCCATAATTTGGCGGTATTATCCCAACCACCAGTAAGCACATGCTGTCCATCGGGTGAAAAGGCCACTGATGCTACCCAACCTTCATGGGCTTTAAAAGTTCGAATCTCCTCACCTGTTGATACATCCCATAATGTGGCTGTTCCATCTGTATTCCCACTAAAAGCATACTGTCCATCAGGTGAAAAGGCTACTGATACCGCATTTGTATGACCTTTAAAATTATGAATTACTTTACCTTTACTGATATCCCATAATTTGACTGCAGCAGCACTATCTCCAAGAAGCACATATTTGCCATCAGGGGAAAAGTACACTGAAGTTAAAATTCCTGAATAGCCTTGAAAAGATCTAATCTCTTCACCTGTAGCCACATCCCATAATTTGGCGGTTTTATATCCCCCAGTAAGTACATACTGTCCATCGGGTGAAAAGGCCACTGATTCTACCCAACCTTCATGGGCTTTAAAAGTTCGAATCTCCTCACCTGTCGTTATGTCCCATAATTTGGCGGTATTATCCCAACCCCCAGTAAGCACATACTGTCCATCGGGTGAAAAGGCCACTGAATTTACCCCATCAGACTTTTCTTGAAACGTTCCTGTATAACCAAGAAAGGTTCGAATCTCTTCACCTGTCGTTATGTCCCATAACTTGGCGGTATTATCCCATCTCCCCCCAGTAAGCACATACTGTCCATCGGGGGAAAAGTCCACTGAATTTACTGAATGGTTTTGAAAGGTTAGAACCTCTTCACCAGTTGCAACATCCCATAATTTGTATATTCCATCCAGATTCCAACATAGCACATATATTTCATTAGATAAAAAGTAAATTTTTGATGATAAATTGCCAGTATGGTTTTGAAATTGTTTTACTATCTCACCCGATTCAATATCCCATTTATATATTCTTTTATCACTACATGTAGCAATATATTTTCCATTAGAAGAATAAGCTGTATCTATTAAACTACCCAATCCGAAAGTACGTATGGGTTCGGTTATAATCTCTTGCGAAGTAACATTAAAACTAACACCTATTAATAAAACAATAATTAAAAATAAATTTTTAAGATAATGATTCTGCATCGTTATTCCTTTCCGCTTCGGCCATGCATTTATTTGCTTCTTTGCTTTTGCTTCAAGCTTATTTTTTTAGCTCAACTTCTTTATTCTTTAAAGTTCGCTGCGAAAAAGTGTTCCCTACACCATATCCATATATAGAATATGAGCAATCTCTTTTGGATGGGAAAAAAGTAATACAGGAGATATGGAAGCAAGTCGTCTAACCTCTAACGCGTAGTGTGAGTTAATCCCAAATGATTAATTAGATTGGATTTTTTTGTTTGCAAGATCGGATCTGATTTGGTTTAACACATCATGAATATTAAAGAGCAAAATTAATCCCTCACAAAACACACGCCATAATAGCAGGCTAATAAATCCAAAAAACAATGACACAAAAATATTGATGGGGAAACGTACCATGCTTGTGTCGAATAAGCCTCCTATTGTGGGCAATACAATACCAAAAAGTCCAATAATGTACACTAATTTAATAATTTTTGCAGTTATCATTTTGTCCAATGAGAGCCATACTTTCATGTAATTCTCCTTTTATGTTTCTTTACTAAGATACTTGATATTCCAATCTTCCTGATACCATGTTTATCTGGTCACCGATCAACGGTATCAGCACTACCTTGAATACTGAAAAATCCATAAAGACAGGTTCTAAGTATTATTTGTACCACTTTGATCTACAATCAATACTGCAGTAAATGAGTAGAACAGAGAATAAACGCTACAAACATGCCGCTCTTAATAGAATCAAATTATTTGAAATAGAATCAAATTATTTGACATTTTTATACCTTCAAAAATTTTATTAGGTATATTTTATGTGATAATTAATGCGCCTTTTGTGTGAAATATTGTACTATGTTCCATTTTTGTCCATTATTCTTTTAAAACCTTGCTTTTATTTTTAATTCGCGTATTAAGTCTAGCTCAACTTAAATACCTATGTTGTCAACGGTGAACCCAAAAAATGTACAGGTAAATTTAGGAAATGTGCACATTTCAAAAATACTTATAGACATATATAAGTATGAAAAAACAAATTGACATTATTTAAGTGGGCTAGAATAAGATGATTCTTTGTCAAATTGAATTTTACTCTGTTTTTTACGAAAAAGCGAAATAATCCCGACTTTTATCCTACTGTGACCTCCGTACACTGAAGACGTAAAGCACCTTTACAACTTATATATAGGAGGATACACACATGAAGATTGATGAGTTATTGAACGAACTGGAAGGTCAGAATTTCAGCAAATGGGATGAGAGGGTTCCATCAAACGGACTCGTGATGACACGCGATAACGGTAGTGTGGGGTTGTCGATTGCAGAAAAAGAGAAACCATTTGGCATCACTGATTCTTGCCATCAGCAAATCGCTGAGCGGTTGGACATCCCTGTCCGCTACTACAACCGGATGGCCAGCGAAGCCCCGGATCTCCTGGTTGAGAACGTCAACCAATGGTTTACCAAAGAGGAGCGCACCTTCTTCGTCAGGGGATTGAACGGCTCAGTGCGAGCGCTGCTCTCTGACCGGTATCGGGTAATCGATCACTTGGATGTATTGAACTGCGCTTTGAATGAACTGCAGACTCATGAAGCGACTGTTGAATCATGCCATCTCTCAGAAACCGAGATGAACGTTAAAGTACGCAGTGACCGGCTTAAAGATTATGTCCGCAACCGCGACGATGTTTTGATTGGCGGGCTCCTGCTTACCAACTCTGAAACCGGGCATAAGGCGTTACGCCTTGAACCACGTCTTTATCGGGTAGCGTGCACCAATGGCATGGTGGTGGAGCAATTTGTCTCCAAGCAGGTGCATTTGGGGACCAACAATGGTGCTAATGATTCGGCGGTATATATTTCAATTCGCCAATCCATCCAGAATCTCTTTAACCAGTTTGGTGAGATTGTGCAATCCATCCGGCTGACAACCGAAGTGCGCGTTAAGAAGCCTGTCGATGTCATCCACAATGTAGTATCGCACTACCACCTTACCGAAGAGCAAAAAGGGGCCATTCTCATTGCTTTTGGTGCAGAGCCGGATGCGGATCAGTACGGCATCGCCAACGCGGTGACCCGTGCCGCTCATGTTGAAGAAAACTGGGAGAAGAGTCTGGAATTGGAGCGATTGGGAGGCAATCTGCTGGCTTTGCCCATGAAGGACTTCCAGGCTTTTGATGCCTGACAACCAGAAAGGAGGATCACAATGCTAACAAGCAGCCAATTCATTGATGAGATCATTGATGAAATACGTCACATTGAACACTTATCCCAACAATTATCGGAACGTTATAACGCTTTAAGAGCGCTGCTTGCGGGCGCTCAGTCAATGGTGCCCCAGGAGCGCTGGGAATCGTGGCTCAAAGGTAATTTGGGATGGGATGCGGAAACAGCCACCTCATTGATTTACAACCAGAATAACCACGGTTTGCCACAACTGCCCCTTATTGACAGAAATGACAAGCATGAAAAAACATATCAATCTCAGGAAAAGCAATCAACTTCGTCAAAACGCAGTACAACCTCCAAGCGCTCCAATCGCTAGTTCTTTTTATTTGTCCACCTTTCCGGTGGACTTTTTCTTATCCTTGAAACAATGGATTTAAATATGATTCTAATTTGAATATGAAGTGTAATGGTCAACATGAGGAAATGTTTTGTTCAAAAATCCCGATAATTAACGTACTTTATTGGGTTTTATCGTCTCCGCACTAAACGGCTTGCCCATTTCTCCGTCGATCATCATCTTGATGTAGAAATTGTGATTGGGCAAATTGACAAAGTCTTGGATAGTGAAATGGGGATAGAATTCCTTGGCCAGTATTTCCGCATCGGAAAGGCTTACGCGAAATGAAATAATAGTTCCCGTGTTGCCCATGACGGCGTCTCGCAATGGCGGCTCCAGTTGAGAGAGATACTGATTCGCCAAAACCAATCCTACCCGGTATTTGCGCAGTTCGGAGAACATAGACGCTACACTCGGTGTCGAGTATGAGTTGAATTCATCCATGTAAAGCATGAAATCTTGCCGTTCTTCTTCCGGTTCATTTGCCCGGCTGAGTGCCATGGTGCCAATGGTGGAAACCAATAAAGCCCCCAGGAGTGCCGCAGCGTTTTCACCGATTCTCCCTTTAGAAAGATTCACCAGCAGAATTTTCCTCTGATCAAGCATTTGCCGAAGATCAAATTGATGTTGGTTCTGGGTGATGATGCGGTTCAAAAGTGGATCAGCCAGGAACGCCCCCACTTTGTTCTGTATAGGTGCGATAGCCTCTGCACGCAGGCGGGTAGGATAGTTTTCGTATTCGTTGAGCCAAAAGCGGCGGACTTGGGTGTTGGCCACTCGGTGAGCCGCCATCGTGCGGTACTCTGCATCCTCCAACAGGCGCACAATATCAGACAAGGTGGCGCTTGGCTGCTCTAACAGGGCAAAAAGCGCATTCCGTAATATGTGTTCCAAACGTGGCCCCCAGGACTCTTGCCAGATTTTTTTGAAAGCCTCCAGCAAACCCGATGCCGCTACTGAGCGTAGTTTCTGGGGAACATGGGCCAAGGGATTAAAACCGATAGTCTGGCGTTGATCCGCTGCGTCCAGATAGATGAAATCCTCAACGCGGGATAAGGGGACAAGACCTGCCAACCGGTCTGCTAAATCACCGTGTGGATCGATTAGAATACATCCTCTTCCAGCCTGAAAATCTTGCCGGATAAGAGTTTCAATCAGAGTGGATTTGCCCACACCGGTCTTGCCTACAATATACATATGTGCACGCCGGTCAGCCTGAGTGATCCCGAATTTCCGTTTTTCCCCACGAAAATTAGTCCGAGCAAAAAAGGCCACATCCTTTTTGGAAGGGGATCCCATATTCTCATATTTTCACATATTGGTCAGTACAACCAAGCCGTGAAAATCTTCCACTGAAGTCAAAAAACGCCTTCTTCCTGAGTTCGTCCAGTTTTTTAGACTGGAAAAAAGTTCTTTCACAATAGAACCAATCTGAAAAAAGAAAGGATGAATGATTATGAGCAAGAACGTCGTAGCATCACATGCATCCGAAAAAAAGGTGTTCGTCACCCAGCAAACACCGGATGGATTTTGTGTGTATGAACCGAGTGATCCCCATACTCTCTATTTAGTGCAGGGGATTCCAGAGAAACCGAGTTGTTCCTGTGGTGAGTTTCAGGCTAATCGCAATAATCCGTCATTCCGCTGTGAACATATTACTGCCGTGTACGGACAACGGGCATCCGGTGCACAATCGAATGCAGTACATCAGGGAAGTGGGAATAACAAATCCGGCAACGAAAATGGATTCGCTACACCTATCGTGTATACCGATGAGGATTTATCCGTTCCTCATCCTCAGATGCAGATCAAACGCAGTGTCAGCCCTGATGGGAGGATTGATTCGCTCTCGGTGGAGTTCCATTGTCCTGTTGATTTAGACGATGCTGAAGATGTAATCCAACAGGCCCAGCAATCCTTGCACCTGCAAGCGCAAATCATGGAGTCGTTTCGCCGAGAGCAACCGGCTCAACAACCACAATCTGTTAATCATGGTCATGGGAACAATTATTCGAATGGCACCATCGTGCAGTTGACTCATATCGCCGGACGGCAGACCAAGTATGGTTGGCGCATGTACATCAATGTGCGGATTAATGGACAGAATGCTTTGTTGTTTGGCACTAAGCAAAAACTTGGCGAATATTTAAATGACGCCGGATACCCAGAAATGGCCAGAGATATTCGAGAGGGGAACCAGCTCAACGTGCAATGCCAGGCCATCTTGAAGCAGAACAATAATGATCGGTATCCCACCATCGAAAAACTTTTTCCGCTCAATGGTACAGTACAATTAATGGAGGTGGAGTCATGAGTGTTACCATTCTCGATAGCATCAAACCAGACGCTGTCAAAAAGCCCTGCTTGTCCCATTCGAAGATCGATAAGTACCTGACCTGTCCGGAAAAATACCGGCTGTACTATCTCGAAGGCTGGCGGCCCCGCTTTCCGCCAGCCAATCTGGTTTTCGGCCAGGCTGTCCACCAGAGTTTGGCGAAGTTCTTTAAGGAAACCAGTGATCCGATTCAGTGCTTTCAAAGGTATTGGTTGGATGTCAAAGAGGTTGATCTGGGATTTTCTAACCGTCAAACGTGGAACATCCTTTATGAACGCGGCCAGGCGTTGTTAGAAAAATTCGTTCAGGAAGAATCGCAGCATATCACGAATATCGAGGCATCAGAGGAAGTTTTTGAGTTGTCGATCTCAAACCTCGATTTGCCCTTTATTGGGATTATTGATTTGATTGCCGAAGTAGACGGCAACCGAGCTGTGATCGATTTCAAAACATCTGGTACATCCTATTTAGATTACGAAGCCAACCTCTCGGATCAGCTGACGGCGTACAATTTAGCCAGGCCGGACATATCCCGATGTGCTCTCTGTGTTCTGGTGAAAACCAAGGAACCCAAAATCGAGTGGCACATCACCACCCGCACCGGCAATCAGATGAGCGAGTACCTCTCAAAAGTGGATTATGTGGCTCATGAGATTGAACTTAACCACTTCTACAAACGCCCTGGGAGATGGTGTTCCTACTGTGATTTTCTGCCTATCTGCCTGGGAAACTACAAGCAGATCGAAGATACTTTGATGCAGATTGGTTAATCTATTTTGCCAGCAGTGATGCTGGCTTTTTTATTATGTTATTGAGCCAATAGAAAGTAAGAAACAAACAATAATAGGTAAAAGCAAAACATACTGGACAACTATTATTTGGATATGCCATACTTAACATAAGCCACCAACAAGCAATTAGATTGGTGTCTTATCCTACCGGGAACCACAATATCTTAGAAGATCATAATTATCTATCGACCACATTTCTATTATTTAAATTTAAGCCAATTTCTGGTATGAAAGGTATTTCAATTTTATTCCATTTCCCAGTTCCCAGTACAAAACTGATATTGAAATGATGGAGGTCCAATTATAAATGTACGATTAATCACTTTCAATATATGGCCGAGGAGAAGATCAATAAAACAAAAACCAGATCGGATAAAAACAAGACGATAACACTTGATCCAAACGAACTCTCTAGGTTGAGTCAAAAGTTGATCCAACTGCATCAGAAAGTGGATGCTGATACCATAACAAACAAAACAATTCAGCAGGATATTTTTAAAGTAATTGATCATTTACCAGATTCTTTTGTTGATCTTCTGTTTATCGACCCACCTTACAATCTAACCAAGAATTTCAACGGGAAAAAATTCAAGAAAAAGACTGATGACGTTTATGAGGAATGGATCGATAGTTGGCTGGCTCCATTAGTAAAGATTTTAAAACCGACAGCATCAATTTATATATGTGCCGATTGGGCTTCCTCAAGCGCTGTTTACAGGATTATGACCAAATACTTCATCGTGAGGAATCGTATAACCTGGGAACGGGAAAAAGGAAGAGGAGCAAGTTCCAATTGGAAAAACTGTTCCGAAGATATTTGGTTCGGGACAGTATCGAACCAATACGAATTCAATCCCGATGCGGTAAAACTTAAGCGTAAAGTCATTGCTCCTTACAAAGAGAGAGGTAAGCCTAAAGATTGGATTGAAGAGAACAATGGAAATTACCGACTTACGCATCCATCAAATCTTTGGACTGATATCACTGTTCCATTCTGGTCCATGCCCGAAAATACAGACCACCCGACACAGAAACCAGAAAAATTGTTGGCAAAAGTCATATTGGCTAGTTCTCAGGAAGGCGACATGGTTTTTGATCCATTTCTTGGAGTAGGAACGACTTCCGTTGTGGCCAAAAAACTGAATCGAAACTATAGCGGGGTGGAGATTGATAAAGAATATTCATGTTTAGCAGAGAAAAGGCTGGAAATGGCTGATAAAGATAAAAGTATTCAAGGTTATTCTGAGGGAGTATTTTGGGAACGAAATTCTCTCGCAGAGCAGCAGAAAACCAATCAAAACACTAATGGGAAATTATCACTAATTCATAATCCACAATATGAAAAAAAGGAATGAGATATTCCAGACCAATAAGTACAAATATATACAGGAAAAAATAAAAGAGCATATCAATTCTCAAGCCGATTTTCTTTCGAAACGATCTATATCCAGTACACGAGCCGTTGGTGATGCTATACAAAATCTGTTGGAGGATGGATTCCAAGAAATTCTAGGCGATATTGTCGTTGAGTACTCCGCCGATTTTGCTCGCAGAGCGATGGCTGATTTGGCATTCACGGACAAGGATAGAAACTACTACATTGTGGACATAAAAACCCACAGGTTGGATACACATTTCAATATGCCTAATCTTACCTCAGTAGAACGCTTATCCCGCTTTTATGAAGATGACAAGAACCACTTTGTGATTCTAGCGGTTGCCTACTCAGTTAAGAATACAACAATTTCTGTAGAAAAAGTGTATTTTGTTCCAATCGAATTTCTGGATTGGAATTGTTTGACAATAGGTGCATTGGGTTGGGGACAAATACAAATCGCAAATTCAAATCATATTGACTTAAATAAACATGGAAGCCGAAAAAAATGGATGATCAGAATGTGTGACACACTTTTCGAGTTTTATGAAAAAGAAATGGGAAAGATAGGCTCAAGAATTGAATACTTCAAGAAAGTGAAAGAAGAATGGCTGAAAAGGGAAGAGTGAAGAATCAGAATGTCAATGGAAGTAAATTAGGGCAGTGCCAAATTTCTCTTCCTGTTCAGTGACTGTAACTTATTCATTTCACTAAATTTATAAGTAAAACAATCGCCTGAATGGTATAGTGAACCATTTTGATTTTATCTCTACTTTCGTGATATCAGGTGCTGTTTTAAAAATTTCATTAAATTTGGTGAGCTCACTGTTCTCATTTGAGTATGACTATGTTGAAGCGTAAACAAACAATTGAAACATACGTCTCATAAATGTATAGTATTTATGAACTCATAAAATAAACAAAATAATTAATGAAATAAGAGTTAAGACAATTATGGCTTGGAATGATAATTTAGACGGTACAGCATTAGCCATTGCCCAAAGTAAAGAACGGATATTACGAGTTATGGCCGGTCCAGGTACGGGGAAGTCATATGCGATGCAACGTCGAGTCGCTCGCCTTTTAGAGGAAGGATATGATCCAACCAGACTATTGGCTGTCACTTTTACGAGAAATGCCGCTGCCAGTTTGCACAAAGATCTTCAGGA
>CAZXSQ010000003.1:9157-27608 GCA_964643335.1 uncultured bacterium | reverse complement strand
ACTAGGTGTAGAAGGATGTAACCAAATTTGGTCTGGAACCCTTCATGGATTCTGCTACAAATTACTCGGGAAACAACATGTATTTTACTTTTTACAACGTGTTCCTCGACCTCTAATAACTTTTAATAAGTCTGGTGTCTTTCAATTTGAATACCAACCGCTTCTTGAAGATATTAATCGTAATATGAATTATGGAAATAAAAGAGAATGCACTTGCAAGATCAGAGCATTCGAAGCAGCGTGGGCGCGTTTACAACATGATAATCCGGGTTGGCCGAATGAACCACTTGATAAACAGTTTCAGAAAGATTTAATTAACTGGCTTCAATTTCATAGGGCAATTCTCATTGGTGAATTAATCCCTGAAGCGTTGCGTTTTTTACGTAATAATCCTGAAGCGACAGAATTGAATGCATTCGATCATGTTATCGTTGATGAATACCAAGATTTAAACCGCGCTGAACAGGTTTTACTTGATTCACTGGCTAAAAATGGGAATCTTGCTATCGTGGGTGATGTTGATCAATCTATTTATAGTTTTCGTTACGCTCACCCCGAAGGAATTATCCAATTTGGCAATAATTACCCAAATACTCACGATGAACCTCTAGAAGAATGCCGACGCTGTCCAAAGCATGTTGTTAAATTGGCGGACGAGTTTATTCGACATAATTACCATTCTGGCGGTCCTGTTCGACTTGTTCCAAGAGAAGAAAATCCGGAAGGAGAGGTTCATATAGTCCAGTGGAGTTCATTGGAGAAAGAAGCCCAATCTATTGCTCAGTATGTCAAGCATCTGATAGATATTCGCGAATATGATCCCGGCGATATCCTTATTTTATCGCCACGTCGATTGATTGGATATGGAATTCGGGATGAAATACAAAAATTAGATATTCCAGTACATAGCTTTTACCATGAAGAAGCACTAGAATCTGAAGAATCTCAACAAGCTTTTATATTATTGAAGCTGTTAGTAAATAAAGAAGATCGGGCTTCTCTTCGATTCTGGCTTGGTGCTAATAGTCCAAGTTGGAATGCTGGTGAATATGAGCGTTTGCGTGCTTATTGTGAAAATTCTGGTGTATCTCCAAGGGAGGTACTTGAACAAATCTACAATGAACAAGTGTCCATTAGTCAAACCCAAAAAATTGTAGCTCGTTACTGCGAATTAAAGAAGCATTTGTCATACATGGAAAATCTTAACTTATCAGATTTAATAAATTATCTTTTCCCTGAGGATAAAGATTGGGCGCAGTCTATGAGAGATTTAGCTATTCACGCTTTCGACAAAGTCGAGACTCTTGAGGAATTGGCGAATGAAATCATTTTTCAACTTACTCAACCAGAAATGCCCGAAGAAGGAAACTTTGTCCGGATAATGAGCCTTCATAAATCAAAAGGATTAACTTCAAAGATTGTAATTGTTACAGGGTGCATAGAGGGCTTGATCCCTACTCTAGACAGCAGTCATACTCCAACGGAAGCAGCAGAGAACATAAAAGAGCAGCGTCGCCTCTTTTATGTTGCTTTGACACGGTGTAAAAATATTTTGATTTTATCATCGATAACTCATTTACCTGTCGAAATTGCATATAAAATTGGTGCCAAAGTTCGTGGACGTAGAGGTAGTTGTCCTACTGTGGCAAGTCGTTTTATGGACGAGTTCGGACCTTCTGCCCCTCAAGCTAAAAGAGGTAAAGAGTGGGCAAGTGCGGATTTTGAATAAATGTATAAGATATTTTAAAATCTTTTTTTCTTCACTATTCGAATACTCATTTCCTTAATCTTCCTCCTCATACAACTCAGATCGGCTTAAAGTCCCTTTCACCCCTAAAGGCCAAGAACAAAATTCGATGTTTTCCTCTTTCTTTTCTACTTCTTGATTTTTCAGTTGCTGTTGTCTTGAATTCGGATCTTCTATCATAATTTAATTATTATATCACCTGAAATATCTAATGTCCCTCCAACGTCTCTGTGAAAAATCCTTTATCCAAGACATTTCCGGACTTCAGGGACTTTAGGGACGTTGGAGAGGGGGTCGGAGCCGTTCTGGATTGTTGAAATGATGATCTCCCATAGTTGTCCACAGATTTGTCTCCGAGTTCGAAACTTGTCTCGTTGCGGTCCACCGGAAGTCATTTTAGGGCGTTTTTCGAGGTCGGCATATGGAATTTTTAGTGTAAATAAAGGATTTTTTCCGTCTACCAACCGGTTCGAAGTCACGATTTCAACAATTTTACGTTTTTCGTCCAGAGTTCCCGAAATATAGGTTAAATAAAGGCTATTTAGCAGTTCGAAGAATTTTGCGGTCTTATCCGGTAAATCCGATGCATCGCGGGTCAATCTCTTGGATTTTTCCTCCAAATCCTTAATATCCTTAAGAAGTTGATCTTTCCGTTGGAGGAAAAGTTCTTTTTCAATTTCCCGATCCAGGTAGGCATCCGTTAAACGATTGAGACGTTCTTTGGCTTGATTTAACTGAAGCTCAGTTGCTTTAACCTGGCTTTGAGACTCTATTTCCCAGTCCACACGCAAGCGCTGGAGGTATGTGGAAAAGCATTCCATTTCATCATCTGTTAATTGAATACGAGAAAGAATCCTCTGCAATTCCAAATCAATGTCATCCTCCTTGATGCATTTTGTTGGACATGATTTGGTGTGGCAACGGTAATAATTGATACCTTTCTGACGTTCTCCGGACAGACGGTGTCCGCAGTGTTTGCATTGAAGGAGTTTTCGAAAAAGGAAATCATGTGATCGAACTTTTTGTACTGCTTTTCCTTCTAAAACAGCCTGTACACGGTCAAATAAACTTTTGGAAATTAACGGGGGATGGGAACCACGAAAGGTTTCTCCCGTTTTTTTGATATGGATCAGGCCCATATAGAAAGGATTGTGCAGCATCCCCGCCAAGGCGGATCGGGTAATGGCGGTGTTTTTACGGCTGGTCAATCCCAAATCCGGAAGCATTTCCAAGAGCCGGTCGATGCTATAGCTGCCGGTGCTGTAAAGTTCAAACACCTTTCTTACCAGTGGCGCTTTAATGGGATCCAGTGATTTTGGATTTCCCTTCCCTTCATCCAGATAACCTACGGGTGCGGGCATGGGATATACACCCTGCTTCAATCTTCCATAAAAACCTTTCAAAGCTTCTTCTTTGAGATTTCGGATGTAATCTGCAGCCACCACAGCTTGGATATCGGCTGAAAGCCGTCCACCACGGGAGCGAAGATCCAAACTCTCATTGGCAAAATGCATTTCAATACCGTTATCGATTAAATCGCCGAGGTTCGCCCAGTCTTTCAGGTTGCGGGCACTTCTGTCAATCTTGTGCATGATCACTCCATGTGCCCGACCTTTCTTTAACTGTTTGAGCATCTCGGAAAACACGGGGCGATCTTTTTTGGCGGCGCTCATTTGTTCGGTAAACCATTCCTTAACCTCCAATTGGTTTTTGCGTGCATACTCAAGGATGGCATCACGCTGCTGATGAAGCGATACCCCACTTTCGCCTTGTTTGGCAGTTGAAACCCTGATGTATCCGTAAAATTCACTCATAAGTAATGAGAGGGAAATAATTACTATTAAACATAGAGCTGGAGACGTTGTTTTGTCAAATCTGATTGCTTCCAGACTTTCTGGTGTCATGTGCGTTCGCCAGGCGTTCGGTTATGCGAACCAGCAGAGCGATATGGCGGTAAATGGTGTCATCCACTTCATCCAACTGGGATTCGCTGTAATAGGGATAGAGTTTTCGTAAAACATCCTTGAATTCCTGGTTGTACCCTTGGTTCATTACCAACAGTTTTCAACAGAGCCTCCCTTTCCAAAAGAAGATTGAAATTGATGGTAACGTCAACTAACGGCGTCTTTTTGAAAAATGGAAAAGAGAACACTATAGAATGAATTAATCATTTTACATTTATGTTCAACCACATTGATAAATCCGTTCGTGAAAAGAAAAAGGAGTTTTCCAAACCGATAGTGTCATCTGTTCTGTCAGATGGGACACTCATTGAAACTATATACCAGCCGGATCAACATAAAACTCTTTTTTGTATAGCCAATGGAAAATCTTGGCATTTTGAAGAGAATTATCAGATAAATCAACTACAAATCAAACCGTACTCTCCTGACAACAACCTTATTAAAAACGGTGTGGTGTTGCTGCCTGATGGAGTAGAGGAATATAAAACGACTGACCAATTGCTTGAAGATATTCAATCCTTTATTCACCGTTATGTCGATGTCAGTCCTGTTTTTGAAAAAACAGCCAGCTATTATGTGCTGTTTTCCTGGGTATTTGATTCCTTCAACGAACTGCCGTATTTGAGGGTGCGCGGTGACTACGGCTCTGGAAAAACACGGTTTCTCATGACGGTAGGCTCCATCTGCTACAAACCCATTTTTACCAGCGGCGCCTCTACCACATCCCCTTTATTTCGCATATTGGATACCTTCAGAGGGACACTCATCATCGACGAAAGTGACTTCCGCTTGAGCGATGAAAAGGCTGAATTGATCAAGATTCTCAATAATGGAACCACAAAAGGTTTTCCGGTATTACGAAGCGAAGTAACAAATTCACAGGAATACAATCCCCGTTCTTTTGCGGTTTTTGGTCCCAAACTGGTGGCAACCCGTGGTGCTTATGACGATCAAGCACTGGAAAGCCGGTTTTTGACTGAAGAAACCGGCCAACGGAATTTGCGAGAAGATATTCCCATCAATCTGCCGGATCAATTTCATGAGGAAGCAAAGCAGTTGCGTAATAAACTCCTGCTTTTCCGGATTCGAAATTATCTCAAGGTAGGTATCAAGGACAATCTGGTTGATCGCACTCTTGAACCGCGCCTCAATCAAATATTCATTCCGTTGCTCAGCATTATTGAAGATACAGAAACACGTAATGACATCCTGGGTCTGGCTAAACAGGTCAATCAGGAACTCATCACTGAACGCGGAATTTGTATGGAAGGCCAGGTGCTTGAGATCATTCGTGATCTCAAGCAAGCCGATCATAATCAGATCAGTGTAAAGGATATTACTGAATGGTTTATCGATCGGTTCGGCAATGATTATAACCGCAAGATCACCACCAGGTGGATTGGTTTTATTATTCGCAAGAAACTTAATATCAAAACACTTAAGAGTAACGGCGTATTTTCAATTCCTCTTTCAGAGGAACCGAAATTGAACCTTTTGTTTAAAAAATTCGGATTAGAAAACACTGAAAATAATGACGGTCATCCCCCTCACAACGTCCCTGAAGTCCCTGACATCCCTAATGTCCCTTAAACGTTGGATTAATTCATTGATCATGTTTGCCTGTAAATAATTGTTTTAAAAGGTGGTCATACTTATGTCCACAAGAGGGTGTAGAAGATAAAAAAAGATTGATGTACACTGTGAATAACTACCGACTTTATGGTAGTTTTCTTTTGCACATTTAGAAAAGTTTTCAGTCTTGGGCGGTTTATACAATCCATCATAATAGTATCACTGACTATCATCGCATTAGTTCATTATGGCAGCCACACGACTGCGTCACTATTTACGCAAACACCGCAAATGCAATGGTCTATCCCAAAAAGAAGTAACGTTTCTTTTAGGGAGCAAAAGCAGCGCCAAACTCTCCCGCTATGAAAACTTTGCTCGTGAACCTTCCCTCAAAACCGCACTTGCATTGTCAGTAATCTATAACATTCCACCCCATGAACTGTTCTCCGGTCTCATGCATGAAATCGACAAAGAAGTTCGCATTCGCGTAGAAAAACTGGAGAAACAACTGGTTAATGCTAAGTTTTCAAAAAAACATGAACACAAATGCCAGCACCTTTTAAAATTGAAATCTCCAAGAAAAGCGTAATCATGTTCTTTTACAAAAATCACCTTTATAGCCGGATTTTGTCTATCGATTTTACAAGCCGTGGCTTCGGTTATGCGGTATTGGAAAGCCCAACCAATTTAATTGATTGGGGAGTCAAACAGGCCAAGCATAACAAACATCTGCGAACTCTTTCCATGAATGTCCGGTTGATAGAATTGTACCAACCTGAAATCATGGTGGTACAAAATACCCATGTTGAGAGTTCACGCCGGACGCAGTTCATGCACAAACTCATAGAAGATATTGAAACCCTGGGTTCTCAGAACCAGGTGAAAACCATCCGAATTCCATGGTCTAAAGTCAGGAGATTTTTTGAAGCATCAATACACAATGCTTCCACAAAGCATCAGATCGCCGAAGCGATTGCGCATGAAATCCCTGAACTTGTTCCCCGTCTACCACCTAAACGAAAACCCTGGATGAGTGAAGACTATCGAATGAGCATTTTCGACGCGGTGGCTTTCGGTCTTACTTACTACCATATATACGAACCAAAATCCAACAGCGATTTCAAAAACTCCATTTTTAATCTGATTTCATGACCAATCCCCCTCTCAAAGTGTTGGCGATTGATCCAGGTACTCGCCATACCGGTGTCGCATTTTTCGAAGGGGAGGAATTGCTTTATCACGGCGTCATTACTTTTAAACAATACACTTCACCCCACATGTGCCTGGAGGAAGGGAGGCGGCGTATTCACCGTCTCATAACCGGCTGGAAACCTGATATCTTGGTGACTGAGAAGACATTTGTCGGCAAGAATCGAAACGCGGCTTTACTTAATGTATTTATGGAGGAAATCAAGTCATTGGGAATATTGAATCAGATTCAGGTGAAATTGTATTCCGCCAACACGGTTCGTAAGCACATTTGTGGAAACGGAACCGCCACTAAAGAAGAAGTGGCCCGCACAGTCATCACGCACTATCCGGAACTCAAAGTCTATCTCAATCAAATCAAACGCTGGCAATTCAAATACCACGCCAACATGTTCGACGCCGTAGCGCTGGGGATGATGGCTCTGAAGAAATAAGCAAAAATCAGATGAGCTGGAGGTTCTTTAAGATCCAAGGATGCTTTTTGTCACTTTTAAGTTTTGTTTGCCCAGTGTTGGGCTTATTTCATTTTTTTATATTTTATGGGATTGAAGAAATATTATATAAAATTTATTCAATTATCACCGCACATCCATCTTGTAATCCTACAAATACAATGTATAAAAATATTGATTTTTTTAAATTTAATGCTTATATAAAGCAACATGGGGATGAGATTGTATTGTCATTTATTTGGAATCAAGTTTTCAATCCGTCAATAAAAATCAGTTATTCTATTTAGTTGTTTAATAAAGCAGCTAAGAATACGAGACGATTATGGATTTGAGGACCTAAGACCTTCACTTATAAAAGAGACGTTAAAGTAGGGATTGTTAATGGTGGAGTTATTCTCGGATAGGATCATTCAGAAAATTGACGAGGCGTCTGTGCTGTATTATCGGCTTGTGATACTGGTTGCTCCAGCTGGAAAGGGTAAGACCGTTGCGTTACAAGAGGTACAAAAACGAATCGATGTTCCGTTAGTCAACGTCAATCTCGAATTGTCGAGACTCTTATTGGACCTTACAGAGCGGCAGCGAAAGTTACAATTATCAAACTCCCTTACTGAGATTGTAGAGGCTTTTACAAATGATGTGATCCTCCTAGATAATATCGAATTACTCTTCGATGTCTCACTCCAGCAGGATCCTCTCCGTCTTCTGCAAAGACTTTCACGGAATAAGACTTTGGTTGTAGCATGGAGTGGTTATATTGACAACGAATACTTATTTTACGCTACACCAAATCACATTGAATATCGGCGATATCTGATAAAGGATTTCTTAGTGGTTAATTCGTTTGTAACACATGAATAAAGGAATAGCATTCCCTGGGGGAAGATAATGAAATATGGTGATCTGATCCAATTTGAGCCTATAGAAACGGTGGTTCAGTTGAGAACTGCTGATGAAACCAAGGCCGCTCAACAATTGGTTAAAACATTTGTGATCTCTGAAGAGATGGCAGAAAAACTGACTGGGCTTGTGATCCCTCAGCTTCAATTTGATCAACCCATAGATAATAAGGGTCTGCTGGTTGTTGGTAACTACGGTACCGGTAAGTCACACCTTATGTCCGTGATTTCCGCCCTAGCAGAAAACGATAATCTCACAACTCAACTGAACAACAAAAGTGTGGCGAAGGCCGCAAATAAGATCAATGGACGTTTCAAGGTAATCCGGACCGAAATCGGTGCGACTACTATGTCTTTGCGGGATATCCTTATAGCCGAACTGGAGGAACATCTTGCTTCCATGGGTGTGTCTTATTCCTTCCCATCCTCTGATAAAGTGCCCACCAACAAACCAGCCTTCGAGGAAATGATGGCATCTTTCCACAATGCGTATCCTGACCATGGGCTGCTTTTAGTTGTGGATGAACTGCTTGACTACCTTCGTACACGCAAAGATCAAGAACTTATCCTCGACCTTAGTTTCCTGCGTGAAATCGGAGAAGTCTGTAAAGATTTAAAATTCCGTTTTATTGCTGGTGTCCAGGAAGCCATTTTTGATAGTCCCCGTTTTTCTTTTGTGGCTGACAGCATCCGCAGGGTCAAGGATCGCTTTGAGCAAATCCTTATAGTCCGCAAGGATGTTAAGTATGTTGTGGCCGAACGCCTTCTCAAAAAGACTGGGGAGCAATTGGCAAAAATCCGAGAGTATCTGACACCTTTTGCAAAGTTCTACGGGCGTATGAATGAACGTATGGATGAGTTCGTCAGCCTCTTCCCTGTGCATCCGGATTACATTGACACTTTTGAACGTGTTACTGCAGTGGAAAAGCGTGAAGTGCTCAAAACCTTATCGCTTGCTATGAAAAAGCTGCTTAAGCAGGAAATCCCTCAAGATTACCCAGGTTTGATTGCATATGATTCCTACTGGAAAAACCTACGGGATAATTCATCTTTTCGAGCCGTGCCTGACATTAAAGCCGTTATTGATTGCAGCCAAGTTTTGGAATCCAGAGTCGATTTGGCTTTTACAAGACCGGCATATAAAGATATGGCAATAAAAATCATTCATGCTTTATCAGTCCATCGGCTTACAACAGGTGATATATACGCACCAATGGGACCAACTGCTGAGGAATTGCGGGATGGGTTATGTCTTTATCAACCTGGAATCGAAGATTTGGGTGGGGAACCAGCGGATGATCTGTTATCGCAAGTCGAGACCGTATTGCGTGAAATACATAAAACTGTAAGTGGTCAGTTTATTACACACAATCCAGATAATAGGCAGTACTTTCTGGACTTGAAGAAGACTGACGATTTCGATGCTCTGATTGAAAAACGTGTTGATAGTTTGGACCCTTCTCAACTCGACCGCTATTATTATGAGGCGCTGAAACGAGTGATGGAGTGTACTGACCAGACTTATGTAACCGGCTACAAAATCTGGCAGTATGAAATCGAATGGCTGGAACGCAAGGCCGCACGCCAGGGATACTTATTCTTCGGTTCTCCTAATCAGCGCTCTACTGCAGTACCTCCACGAGATTTTTACATTTATTTCATCCAGCCCTTCGATAAACCGTCTTTTACGAACGGAAAAAAGCCTGACGAGTTATTTATCCGTCTGATAAACATTGACGATGAGTTTCAGAACACACTTAAGAGTTACGCTGCAGCGGTGGATTTAGCATCCACATCTTCCGGCCATGCAAAAAATGCTTACGAAAATAAAGCGGCTGTCTTTTTACGCAGCCTTGTTCAGTGGCTCCAAAAAAATATGACGACTGCTTTTGAGGTAACTTATCAAGGCCGCAGTAAGTCTATGACTGAGTGGGCTAAAGGGAAATCCATTCGTGAACTTGCTGGAAGCAGTTCTCATGAGCGAATCAATTTCCGAGACCTGGTTAACACCATTTCTGGTATTTGCCTTGGCCCTCATTTTCAAGACCAGGCTCCAGAGTATCCATTTTTCTCCATACTCATCACAGGAACTAATCGGGAGCAGGCTGCACAAGATGCCCTGCGTGCTATCGCAGGACAGACTAGAACTAAACAGGCGACAGCAGTTCTTGACGCACTTGAACTTCTTGATGGTGACCGGCTCGATCCATATCGATCTAAATACGCTAAACATATCCTTGATATCATTAAAAACAAAGGTCATGGGCAAGTCGTTAATCGCTCAGAAATAATCCAAGATGTTCTTGGAGTGGAATATCTCGCCCCGCAGTTGTTCCGGCTTGAACCTGAATGGGCTGTCGTGATTCTTACCGCGCTTGTTTATACCGGTGAGATAGTCCTTGCGATTCGAGGGAATAAATTCGATGCCACGGGAGTATCACAACTGGCCGTAACTGATATTGATGAATTGGCCCAGTTTAAACATATTGAACGGCCAAAAGATTGGAACCTTCCTGCCCTTAAGGCTCTTTTTGAATTGCTTGGTCTCACACCGGGGATGGCTCAACTTGTCACTCAGGGCAATGAGGATCCGGTCCAAGAGCTACTAAACGCCATCAACAAAAAAGTCGAGCAATTGGTGATCGTTCAACAAAGCTTACAAACAGGATTGTTCTTTTGGGGCCGCAATCTGATTACTGAAGATGAGATTCAAATAATAAGAACCAAATTGGATGAGACAAAAAATTTTCTTGAATCGCTGCAAGCATATAATTCGCCGGGGAAACTTAAGAATTTCCGTTATGACACACAAGACGTGAAGGATCAAGAGAAAGGCTTCAATCAACTTTCTGAAATCGAATCACTCCAGGAATTAATTGGCGATCTTGGTACTACTGCATCGTATCTGTCTACTGCTGAAGCAGTTCTACCCACTAACCATGATTGGATTGGAAAGATGAAGAGAGTAAGGGAAGAATTACTTCCCCAGATCAGCGATCCAACTAAGCGTAGCAAGACAACTTTTCGACAGCAAACTCAACGCAAACTCGCTGATTTAAAAAAAGACTATGTACAAACTTATCTGAATTTGCACTTAAAAGCCCGTCTTGGAGTGAATGAAGATAAACGTAAATCAAAAATGCTGCACGATGACCGGTTAAAGATATTGAAAAGTTTGATCACAATTGATCTTATGCCAAGGCAACAGCTGACGGACTTCCAAAACCGGTTGGCCAGTTTAAAAAGTTGCTTTTCTTTGATGGAGCAAGAGTTGGATGCCTCACCAGTTTGTCCACATTGTAATTATAAACCGGCTGAGGAAATAACACATGTTTCAGCGAGTGTGGCGATTCAGCGTTTTGATGATAATTTGGATAATATAGTAGAAAACTGGACACAAACCCTTGTGACCAATCTGGAAGATCCAACCACAAAAGGGCGTATCAAAAAGGTATTATCGAGGGATCAGAAAAAAGTTGTCGAAGAGTTCTTAAAATCACGTAAACTTCCCGATGAAATTGCCCCTGCTTTCCTCACCGCAATAAAAGAAGCATTAACGGATCTTTCATTGATTACAGTCAAATCTGAAGAAATACGAACCGCACTGCTTCGTGGTGGTTCTCCGGCCACACCAGCGGAAATGAAAAATCGGTTTGATGAATATTTAGATGTACTGATTAAGGGTAAAGAACCGGGGAAAGTTCGAATTGTGCTGGAGTGATAATGATGGCAGCAAGGTATTCCGATCAAGAAATATCTGATTTCATTAAGGAAAGAAAACCTTTGTCCGTTGATTTTTGGAAACAGATTACTCTGCGCAATAAACGTGGACATAAAGAACGTGAACTTGATGTAGTGGGTGAGCAAGGAAGCCAATTTAGATTGATTCTGCGTGAGAATACTATAAATATATTGGATTTCTCCATAATTCTTGCCCTTTGCCCATCTGATACAACTCAGTTATTTCGTTTGCGTCGATATAACGGGAAAAGCCATGAGCACACAAATCATATTGAACGCAATACATTTTATGATTTTCACATTCATTACGCAACGGAAAGATATCAAGACCTTGGTTCCCGGGAAGACAGTTTTGCCGAACCATCTGATCGGTATGCCAGTTTTTTTGAAGCGGTGGATTATATGATTAATGATTGTGGCTTTGATCTACCGGAAGAAAGCAAACAACCGTTATTTGAGGCTTTAAACCATGACGTATGAAATGATTGAAAAGGATTTTCGTGAAAAAGTTTGTGCCAAAATTCGCTTATCTTCCGAAGGAATGGAACGGTATCGAGTTTTCACACCGTTTCTTTTTGAAGACGGTGATCATCTTTCGGTTGTTTTAAAGCGAGAACAATCTCAATGGATATTGTCAGATGAAGGGCATACCTATATGCACTTGACTTACGATCTTGATGAAAAAGATTTCAATAAAGGCACTCGCCAAAAAATTATAAACAATGCTCTTTCTATTTTTGAAGTTGAAGATCGAGATGGAGAACTTCTTCTGAAGATTCAAAATAACCGATATGGTGATGCATTGTATTCATTTACTCAGGCTCTATTAAAAATTACAGATATCTCTTATTTGTCGCGGGAGCGAGTTCGTTCAACTTTTTTAGAAGATTTCCGCGCCCTTTTAATGGAAACGATTCCAGAAGATCGGCGCACGTTTGATTGGAATGATGCAGACCACGATCCGCAAGGGATGTATTCTGTCGATTGCCGTATAAATGGAATGCACCATCCTATGTTTGTTTTTGCTCTACCAAATGATGACCGTACTCGTGACGCCACCATCGCGATGCACCAATATGAAAAATGGGATATCCCGTTCAGATCGACCGCCATATTTGAAGATCAAGAATGTATTAATCGAAAAGTCCTCGCTCGCTTTAGCGATGTTTGCGAAAAACAGTTTTCAAGTTTAGGGGCAAATCGTGAACGTATCGTTCGCTATTTGCAGGAATCAATAGAAATAAGCGAATAACAATTGGATCGTCAATCATGCCAAGAAGAAAAGACACGCATACCTCAAGAATTTTCCGCAACGATCCAGAACAAAATGTTATGTTCGAGATGTCGTATGAAGATGAAATGAACAATGTAAAGAAAGACAAATCCGTTGAGTGCCTGGGAATGACCTTCCCGAATGATGAGGAGCGGCGGAAATATTTCCTTGATATTTTGAGAGAGAAACTGAAAGATCTAGAATTCCGCAAGATTGAAGGCTTTCCCATTGGAGAGGATGAAGATATCCTCGCTCTTTCTGATCCGCCTTATTACACGGCTTGTCCGAATCCTTGGATTGAAGATTTTATTAAAGAATGGGAAATTGAAAAATCAGATAAACCAGAAGATTACGTGTACCACCGCGAACCCTTTGCAGCCGATGTGAGTGAAGGTAGAAGCGGCATATTTTATGATGCACACTCTTATCATACGAAGGTGCCACACAAGGCTATTATGCGATACATCCTCCATTACACCAAACCAGGAGATATTGTGTTTGATGGCTTCTGTGGTACTGGCATGACCGGTGTAGCCGCACAAATGTGTGGCGACCGCGAAGTGGTTATGTCTCTTGGCTACCAAGTGAAGCCGGATGGCACTATTTTGCAGGAAGAGACGGATGATCTTGGCAAAAAGGTTTGGCGGGTATTTTCGAAGCTTGGTGTTCGCAGAGCTGTACTGAACGACTTGTCACCAGCGGCAACGTACATTGCCTACAACTACAACACGCCGATCGATGTCACTGCATTTGAAAAAGAAGCCAAGCGCATTCTTGATGAGGTCGAGAAGAAATTCGGTTGGATGTATGAGACGGTGCATAAAGATGGAAAGACAAAAGGCAAGGTTAATTACATTATTTGGTCTGATGTCTTTGTTTGTCCCGAATGCACGAGAGAGGTCATATTTTGGGAATCTGCTTTTGACCAAGCCAATAATTCAATAACGGATACGTTTCCATGCCCGTATTGCAATACTGAGCTTTCAAAGCGCTTGGCCGAACGCGCTTGGTCCACTAAATATGATTCTGCAATTGGTGAATCTGTTCGGCAGCCCAAGCAAATCCCTGCGCTCATTAATTACACAGTAAAATGTAAACGCGCCGAGAAAATTCCTGATAAAGATGATATTGATCTTATCGATAAAATATCTTCACAAAAGACTCAGAATTGGTTTCCTACTGAACCATTACCAACGGGTGATAAAACTGGTGAGCCGTTACGTCTTGGTATAAGCCATGTTCACGATTTTTATCGCGAACGTAGTCTCGTTATTCTATCCGCTCTGAGAACTAAAGCTAGCAAGAGTCCATTTAGAAGAAGTTTGTATTTTTTGATAAATTCTTATGATCTAACTCATAGTACAATGATGACGAGGATTATCTTCAAAAGCGGAGGCAAGAAACCGGTTTTGACAGGCTATCAATCTGGTACTCTTTATGTGCCATCACTGCCTGTTGAAAAAAATATCATTGAGGGGATTCGAAAGCAGAAACTTGGAATAATTGCAGACTCGCTTTTCAAAGTTGTGACCAATCAGGTAGTCACTACCAACAGCACAACGAAAAATCTATTACCTAGCGACGTTATCGATTACCTATTTATAGACCCCCCTTTTGGTAGCAATATCATGTATTCAGAGTTGAACTTTCTTTCTGAGGCATGGAATAAAGTCAAAACAAATATCAAAGATGAAGCAATAGAAAATCGCTCTCAATCTAAATCTATTGAGGATTACCGCCATTTGATGAGCGAATGTTTTAGAGAATCGTATCGTGTACTAAAGCCTGGTCGCTGGATGACGGTAGAGTTTCATAATTCGAAGAACAGTGTATGGAATTCAATCCAAGAATCTTTACAGCATGCTGGATTCGTCATTGCTGATGTGCGTACACTTGATAAAAAGCAAGGCTCTTTTAATCAGGTAACCCAAGCTGGCTCAGTAAAGCAAGATATCATCATCTCGTGTTATAAACCTAATGGCGGCCTTGAAGAACGCTTCAAACTTGAATCTGGGTCAGAGGATGGTGTCTGGGATTTTGTCAATACTCATCTAAAACAACTTCCGATTTATGTTTCCAAAGATGGACAAACTGAAGTGATAGCAGAACGACAAAATTTTCTCCTTTTTGACCGAATGGTAGCATTCCATGTTCAGCGGGGTGTTACTGTACCGTTATCTGCAGCCGAATTTTATGCAGGGCTTTCTCAGCGATTTCCCGAACGTGACGGAATGTATTTTTTATCAGAACAAGTAGCAGAATACGATAAAAAACGCATGAAAGTTGAAAACGTTCGAGATATCGGTGAAGACCTATTCGTGATGAATGAAGAGTCTGCAATTCGATGGTTACGGAGCCAGTTGCGAAAGAAACCACAAACATTCCAGGATCTTCATCCTCAATTCCTAAAGGAAATCGGTGGGTGGCAAAAATTCGAGAAACCAATTGAACTCTCCAAAATGCTGGAAGAAAACTTCTTGAGATATGATGGAAAAGGAGAAGTCCCAAGCCAGATTCATAGTTATCTATCGACAAATTTCAAAGAATTGCGTAATTTACCCAAAGATAGTCCCTCTCTCCAATCTAAAGCAAAAGATCGTTGGTATGTCCCCGATCCCAACAAACTGGGTGACTTGGAAAAAATCCGTGAACGTTCCTTGTTAAAAGAATTTAACGAATACAAAGAATCCAATCAAAAACGCCTGAAGGTCTTCCGCTTGGAAGCCGTCCGAGCCGGATTCAAAAAAGCCTGGCAAGAACGCGACTACGCCACAATCATCGCCGTCGCCAAAAAGATACCCGAAAATGTCCTCCAAGAAGATCCCAAACTGCTCATGTGGTATGATCAGGCGATGACGAGAAGCGGAGATGGTGAAGGTAGTCAATAATGAAGATTGATGTAGGTACTGTTCAAAACGATTGGAATGGATTTAACAGCATTGCTCGAATAGCCGAAGAATCCCGTAATTTGTTTTTCGATTCTGTTGTATTGGACTTTTCTGGTTGTGACTTTTTCGAAGCCAATATGGCCGCTCCTTTATATACCATCATAACGAGATTGCGGAATGAGTTGAATGATGTTTCAGTTATGAATATGTCATCTGCTATAGAGACGATTCTTAAGAAAAATCACTTTTTAACCATTTTCAATAGGATTGCTATTCGAGACACAAAACAAACTACAATCCCATTTAAAATATTCAAACTTCATGCTGGAGAGCAGTTTTTTGACTATCTCGAATCCTATATGAACGGGAGAGGGATTCCTACTATGTCAGAAGCTCTCACCAAGCGATTTCGACAAAGCATTTTTGAGATATTCCAAAATGCCGCCATCCATTCTAATTCTGAATCGGGCATTTTTACTTGCGGTCAATTTTTCCCGCACAAGCATCGACTCGATTTCACAATAGCCGATGCGGGGATTGGTATACGGGAAAATGTTCGTGAGTATACTGGAAATAAGAAGTTGAATTCCCTTAAGGCCATTAAATGGGCCCTTACGGAAGGCAATACAACAAAAAGGGAAAATCAGCCCGGTGGACTAGGTTTGAAATTATTGAAAGAGTTTATCCGAATGAATGAAGGAAAACTTCAAATCGTTTCCAGATATGGTTATTACGAATTTTCTGCAAATAACGAAACGTACAAAAAACTGATTCATGATTATCCAGGCACATGCGTAAACATAGAGATTAACACTCAAGATACGAGTAGCTACTACCTGAAATCCGAACTGAACAGTAAGGATATTTTCTAAGCAAAAGGAGTTCGAGATGGAAGAACGAATAAAAATTAAGGTTGTTGACCTTATTGGTACTCCTCACTGTATATCCGCAGAGGATGGACAGAAGGTTTTTAATAAAGTGGAGTCACTCTTAAAAAGCGGCAAGCAAGTAACCATTTCCTTTGAGCGAGTGAGCACGTTGATCTCACTATTTCTGAATGTCGCGATTGGGCAACTATACGGTTCGTTCAGCGAAGAAGACGTTCGTTCCATGATTGAGGTAGAAGGGCTTTCCGGTGATGACATGGAACTTCTGAAGCGTGTTGTGGACAATGCCAAGAAGTATTACGAAAATCCGAAAGGTTATGACGAAGCATGGCAGGACGAGGAGGATGAAGATGAACAATAAAGCCTATGATTTGGCTTCTTATTCCTTCACATCAGGGGAGCAGATTTTGGTAGACACAAATATCTGGCTATACTTGTTTCCTGCGCCGGGTAATCCTACTCAGCAATTTGCGCATCAATATTCATCTGCTTTTTCAAATCTTGTCAGCGCAAAGGCACAGCCAGTGCTTGATCCCATGGTATTAAGCGAATATCTAAACCGATATTGCCGAATCGAGTGGGAGGGAAATTATAAATCTAAATATGAAAAGTATAAAAAATTTAGACAATCGTCTGATTTTCAAACGGTGGTATCTTCTGCCCAAGCATTTGCGAAGCGTATTCTACATTTTTGCAATATTCATTCGGTTTCAGCAGATGAGTTAGATCTTAATCAAGCGCTGAAGGACTTTGTATCTGGGCAGGTTGACTACAACGATGCACTCCTTGTAGATATCTGTAAAAAGCGAAACCTAAAACTGATGACCAACGACGCCGATTTTCAACGCGGAGGCATTGAGGTGTTGACAACCAACCCCAGACTTCTGAACGCATGTCCGTGAGGATCAATTGTGAGGCATTCTTCTTGGCAATACAGTACTGTTCACAAAAGTATTTGCAAGATCGTTGAAGAACAATCTTTGTGGGGGCAGACTGTTTGCCGTATCTGGTTGGAGAAACTCAAGGTTTTCCGCCTGAAAGCTGTCCGTGCAGGCTTCAAAAAAACCTGGCAAGAACGAGAATACGCCCCAATCATCGCTATCGCCAAAAAGATACCAGAGAAGAATCTCCAAGAAGATCCTAAACTCCTTATATGGTACGATCAGGCGATGACAAGAAGCGGAGAGGAAACATGACTGAATGGAAATGGAATGGCGCTCAGTGGTGGAAATTCGACTTCCACACGCATACACCGGCATCCGATGACTACGGGAAAGGTCCCAATCAAGCTTTATTAAAGAACTGTACACCAAAAGAGTGGTTACTTGACTATATGCGCGCCGGTATCGATTGTATTGCAATTACAGACCATAACACTGGTAAATGGATTGAACAGATACAAGACGCATTGTTGATTCTGAAAAGAGAAAAACCTGAAGGTTTTCGTGAAATTTTTGTATTTCCCGGAATGGAAATAACTGTACAAGGTGGTACTCATCTTTTAGCAATTTTTGATTCTTCCAAAACCACTTCGGAAATGGATGCCATGCGCGGAAGAGTGGAGTATGAAGGAGAACCAGGTAAGTGCGAAGGTGTTACCAAAAAATCCTTTGCAGATGTTGTGAATGTGATCGTTCCTGCTGGAGGAATCGCGATCCCTGCTCATGTAGATGGGGAAAACGGACTTTTTGAGCAAACAGGAACTACGTTACAACAAGCATTAAACTGTGAACAAGTGTTCGCAATGGAAGTTGTAAATCCGGATTTTCAAAAACCGCAGTGCTATATCGACAATAAATTGCATTGGACAGAGATTCTT
>CAZXSQ010000003.1:4468-9147 GCA_964643335.1 uncultured bacterium | reverse complement strand
GTGGGTAAAGATGGAAGAACCATGTATCGAAGGATTGAGGCTGGCTCTTCTTGATGGACCGCTTTCTGTGCGCCGTTCCGATCAGGAAACATGCGATCCGAACAAGCATGCGCCGCTTATATTGGAATCGTTCGAGGTTTTACAAGCCCGTTATATGGGACGTTCCACATTATTCAGCATAAATCTCAATCCATGGCTCAATACTATTATTGGTGGGCGAGGAACAGGCAAATCAACCATTGTGGAATTCCTTCGGCTATCCCTTCGGCGTGAAGGCGAATTGCCGGATGAGCTGAAACATGAGTTCGAAAAGTATGGCAGGGTCTATCAGGATCGTGATGATAGCGGCTTGCTGACAAACGAAACAATAATTAGAGCAATTTATCATAAGAATGGCTCACGATTTCGCATTCAGTGGGGTCCGAATGCGGAGCTGGATCCCATCCAACAGGTAAGTGATGAAGACTGGATACGAGCGGAAGGTGATATCCGGCAACGTTTTCCCGTTCGGATTTACAGCCAAAAGCAGATATTCCAACTGGCAAAAACACCGCTTGCGCTACTGCGGATTGTTGATGAGGCACCTGAAGTCAACTATTTATCTTGGCAAGAGCGGTGGAAAGAAGAGGAGACCAGATTTCTATCGTTGCGTTCCAAAGCCCGTGAGATTGAGGCGGGTCTTTCAGAAGAACCACGTTTGCGGGGAGAACTTGACGATGTGAAGCGAAAACTAGCCATTTTTGAAGAAGCAGGGCATACCGAAATTCTTAAAACTTTTCAGCAACGCAGACGGCAACAGCAATCTGTCGATGCATGGGAAACCGAATGGAGCGATGTGAGGAACCGTATTAGCCAAATTGCAGAGGACATTGTTCCGGATTCGCTAGATGAAGCTACATTTAATCCGGATTCACCGGAAGACAAACAATTGTGCGATTATGCCTTAAAGGCGCGTAATCGTATTGACGCTATCCGCCAATCACTGGAAGATCTCGCATTGAAAGCAGATCAAGTTGTTGCCGAATGGCAGAAGGACAAAGATAATTCGTCATGGATACAGATTGTCAATAAGGTGATTCAGGATTATGAAGACCTACGGCAAAAATTGACAGAAGAGGGTGCAGGTGATCCTTCTGCTTATGGTGAGTTCGTCCAACGTCGGCAGATTATCGAGCAACGATTGAAAGCTCTGGAAAATCGTAAACAACAAGTTATCGAACTTGAAAACCAGGCTAAAACCTGCTTGGAACGACTGATTGATATCCGGCGTGAATTAACGGCCTCCCGTAAAACATTTCTTGACAACATTTTAAGAGAGAACCAGTACGTCCAAATTCAGGTTGTACCATACGGAGCCAGAGAGACTGTCGAAGAAGAATTTCGTAATCTAATTCATAGAGAAATAGGCGGTTTCGAGAAAGATATTGGCTCTCCGGACGGTGAGGGGCTACTTGGAGAACTTTACAGGGATAATAGTGATCCTAAGACAATCGAGAAGGCTTTAAAAAACCTCAAAATGAAGATTCGGGAAATCGCATTAAACCAGCACAATCCAGATGGATTAGCAGATAAACGGTTTGCAACTCACATTGGAAAACTAAATCCGGAGGTTTTCGACCGTCTTGATTTGTGGTTTCCAGAGGATTCTCTCGATGTTCAATACAGCACCACAGGTAACAGACAAAATTTCCGCCCAATCAAAGAAGGTTCGCCCGGTCAAAAAACCGCTGCACTACTGGCTTTCTTACTTTCTTATGGAGAGGAACCGCTGATTCTGGACCAGCCTGAAGATGATCTGGACAACCATCTCATCTATGACCTAATCGTGACGCAACTGCGAGAAGTGAAGCGACATCGGCAGGTTATCGTTGTGACGCACAATGCAAACATCGTTGTAAACGGTGACGCTGAGCTTGTCATAGCCCTTGCTGCACGTGGCGGAGAAACACAGAAGGAATGCGAGGGGAGTCTGCAGAAAAAGGAAGTTAGAGACACAATCTGCGCTATCATGGAAGGTGGACGCACAGCTTTTGAACAGCGATATCGCCGCATTGTGTTGGAGGGCCACCATGTTTGATAGTCCGGATGAATTACTGAACAAAATACGCCTTGGTGAAGACACTTCGCTTGAACTCAAAACCGTACGTTTCAAAGGTGACCGTGTGAACGAACCTCGCCGTGATGACCTAGCTGACGAAATAGCGGCCATTGCCAATACAAATGATGGAGTAGTTGTGTTTGGCGTTGATGATAAGACGAAAGATATTATCGGCATCCCGGAAAATCTACTGAAATCTCTTGAACACTACGTTTACGAAATATGCAATGAGAGTATTAAACCTCCTCTTCCTTTCAAGTGTTTTTTTATGCAGCTGCCTGATAATACCGGGACACTTCAAGCAGTATTAAAAGTGGAGATTCCCCGAAGTCTCTTTGTTCATGAGAGTCCTGGTGGCTATTTTCATAGACAGGGAAGTTCAAAAAGGAAGATGACGCCGGACTATCTGGCACGTTTGTTTCAACAACGGAGTCAAGCCCGACTAATTCGTTTTGAGGAACAGCCCGTGCCTCAATCAAGTATGAGTGATTTATCCGAAAGACTATTTCGTCGATATACAACTCGTTCAATGGAACCACCGGAAATTGTCTTATTGAAGCGCAGATTATTGTCTAAAGAGGAGAACGAGGTTATTCGCGCATCGGTGGCAGGAGTACTATTGTGCTGTGAGCACCCTGAACGATTTCTGCCCAATGCCTTTATTCAAGCAGTTCGTTATCGGGGAATTCGACAAGATTCGAATTATCAAACGGATGCACAGACGATACAAGGTCCTCTAGATCATCAGATTAATTTTGCAATGTCTTTCTTGAAAAGAAACCAAACGATAGCGGCAAAGAAAAAACCGCATCGAGAAGAAATGCCACAATATAGAGAAAGAGCCGTTTTTGAAGCTATCGTCAATGCTGTGGCTCATCGTGATTACTCTATCTTTGGATCAAAGATTCGATTTTTCATGTTTGATGACCGCTTGGAAATCTATTCCCCAGGTACTCTTCCAAATACAGTGACCATTGACAGCATAGCTTTGCGACAATCTACTCGTAATGAACTAATTACAAGCTTACTTTCAGAAACTCCTGTTGTAGAAACGATCGGTGAGTTAGGACGTGGTTTCTACATGGAAAAGCGGGGAGATGGTGTTCCGATAATTTTAAACGAGAGTGAAAAACTTTCCGGTAAGAAACCGGAGTATCAACTAATCGATGATTCAGAACTGTTGTTAACCATTTATGCTTCGGGAATTGAGCGAGTAAATGAGCATTAATGCTAACTGTTGATACATCTGTTGAAAGAGATAAACAGTAGGGTAAGGATAGAGCAGTGAACCTTCATGTATGAGCATTGTGCTAGAACGCCTATGGTGAAAGAGAAAATATAATGCTTGAAGGGAGTTGGTATTATAGCCCAGATCACAGGCAACTTTGTCAAGTTATCGAAACCCAGACTTTATGGGGAGAGACTACCTGTAGAGTCTGGTTTCCTGGCAGTGATTCAGTTGTCCGTATCCTCAAATGCAATCTCAAATCACTTGAGGATGCTCATACGGGTTCACCGGATTATATTGCTTATGTTACTGCTGCTGCACGAGTGGCGGATGCACTTACACAAGATGTTCTTTTAGCTCCTATCGAATCTTCCGTTATTCCTTTACCGCACCAGATTAATGCTTTGTCCAGAGCCGTTATGAGTAATCGTGTTCGATATCTTCTTGCCGATGAAGTCGGGCTGGGTAAAACCATCGAGGCTGGACTAATTATACGGGAACTCAAACTTCGTGGATTGATAAAACGCACACTGGTCATAGCCCCAAAAGGACTTGTGAAACAATGGGTTAGTGAGATGAAGTTTCATTTCGGAGAATCTTTTCAACTAGTGCTTCCCGAGGATATCAAGACTTTAAAACGAATTGCACCAACAACGAATTTAAGAAATGAAAATAAAAGTGACAATTACATAGAGGTTGCATCTGCTAACGCCTGGCAAATGTTTTCACAAGTAGTGGTTCCCATGGATTCAGTGAAACCACTGGACAAGCGCCGTGGATGGAATGCTGCTCAGGTAAAAGAGTATAATCAGGAACGATTCGAGGATTTAATTTCAGCGGGTTGGGATTTGGTGATTGTTGATGAAGCACATCGCCTTGGCGGGAGCACAGACCAGGTTGCCCGATTCAAATTAGGTCAGGGATTATCAGAGGCTGCCCCATATCTCTTATTGCTTTCCGCTACTCCACACCAAGGGAAGTCTGATGCATTCTACCGATTGATGTCTCTTGTCGATGCACAAGAGTTCCCTGATCTTTCCAGCGTCACTCGTGAACGAGTTCAACCGCTTGTAATTCGTACAGAAAAACGGAAAGCCATCGATTCGGAGGGGAAGCCCCTATTCAAACCCCGGTACACTCAACTTGCAACTGTCTCATGGGAAGAACGTCATCGTGAACAACAGATTTTGTATAAGGCCGTTACTGAATACGTACGTGAAGGGTATAACCAGGCAATTCTGGAAAAACGAAGTTATATTGGTTTCCTTATGATCCTAATGCAGCGCCTGGTGGTATCCAGCACGTGCGCCATCCGTACAATCCCCGATCCGAGATCTTCATGACCCGGCTGAG
>CAZXSQ010000003.1:0-4458 GCA_964643335.1 uncultured bacterium | reverse complement strand
CAGTACATGTGCTATTCGTACTACTCTTGAAAAAAGACTAGAAGCACTTTCAGTCCCCCAAGATCAGCCAACTCTATTTTCTCTCTCCGCAGAAGAAGAATGGGAGGATTTGGACGGCCAAGAACAAATGGAAATGCTTCTTCAAACCAATCTGAAAACTCTCAAAAATGAGCGGGCTGAAGTTAAATTGTTATTGGAAGCAGCAGCACGATGTGAACAAAAAGGTCCGGATGCAAAAGCAGAATCACTCTTAGAATGGATCTACCGCCTTCAATCGGAAGAAAGTGATCCGGATCTTAAGGTGCTGGTATTCACAGAATTTGTTCCCACTCAGGAAATGTTGCGTCATTTCCTGACAGAGCGAGGTTTTTCTGTGGTTTGTCTCAATGGTTCTATGGACATGGATGAACGCAAAAAAGTCCAAGAATCCTTTGCTAATAAAGCTCGTGTCCTTATTTCCACAGACGCTGGTGGAGAGGGATTAAATCTTCAATTCTGCCATGTAGTTATCAACTATGATATTCCCTGGAATCCAATGCGGCTGGAACAGCGGATTGGCCGGGTGGATCGTATCGGTCAATCTCATATTGTTCGTGCTGTTAACTTCGTCTTTAAGGATTCAGTGGAATATCGAGTCCGTGAAGTTTTAGAGCAGAAACTTAAAGTTATTTTTGAAGAGTTTGGTATTGATAAGACCGGTGACGTTCTTGATTCGGCAGAAGGCGGACGACTTTTCGACGAAATGTATGTCGAAGCGATCCTCAATCCTGATAAGGTTGATGACTCCGTAGATACAGTGATCGATAAATTACGTGAACAGGTACGAGAGGCAAATTCGGCAGCATCTGTACTTGGAGCAACAGAGAATCTGAAACCGGATGAAGCGCAGAGGATGTTAACTCACCCCTTACCCCATTGGGTAGAGCGTATGACTGTTAGTTATTTAAAGGGAAATGGAGGACAGGCCGAGAAACAAGGGCAAAGTTGGAATCTAACCTGGCCCGATAATGAGAAAATATCTAATGTTGTCTTTTCAAGTAAAGAAGCTGAAAAAATACCAGCGGCACAGCACCTTACCTTAGAAAATCCCAGAATCCGCGGCCTTGCCATGCGGCTACCACGCTTCACTCCAGGGCAACCGACTCCGGTAATATCGATCCCTGGCATTGCTGACGAAATTAACGGCACTTGGTCATTATGGCGCATTGCAATTTCTACAATGGATTGGAATCGTCAACGAATTATGCCGTTATTTCTTTCCGATGATGGTAAAGTTTTTCTGCCTACTGCCAGACATATCTGGGATCAGCTACTCGTTGAAAATCCTAAGATACATTCCATTTTGGCCCCTGAAGAATCACAAACCAATTTTGCAAAAATTGAAAAAGCAGCTGAAGAACATGGTAAATCCATCTATGAAAATCTAATGCAAGAACACCAAAACCATATAAATCGAGAAAAAGAAAAGGCAAATTATGCTTTCATGATTCGGCGTAAAAACATTGAAAGGATTGGATTACCGCAAGTCCGCAATTATCGATTGAACATACTTGCACAAGAAGAGAAGTCCTTTAAGGAAGAACTTAGTCATAAAGCCCATGCTTTACCGGAAATGTTTCCGTTGCTCATTATCCGTGTGGAGGGAAGCCATTGAATAATTGGCGTGATCACATCCTGAAAGAATTTACACCAAATATTTCTAGACTTACGCTGGTTGCCGATCCGGATGGTCTTCTTCTTGAAGAAGAGATTCTTGAAAGAATTCGAGGGCGTGGGTTTGAGTTAATTCCTTTTGAAGATCACATTGCCTTCCGTTATGCTTACGAATCAAAGTTCCGATCTCGTTGGGATCAGGGTGAACAAACAGATTTGGTGGTTGTTCTACGTTCTCATGCCAGCAATCTCAATGGCTTGCCTTTTGACCTGCTTCAAGTAGGGCGAAGGCTTTTATTTAATCTTGGTGATATTTTTCCGAATTTTAGCTATCCAGTTGTCTCCGCTTTAGATCGGGCAGATTTGGACACATTATATGAGGCTCAAAATCGTTATTCACCTGGTCAATTGGGTGACAATGCTACAAAAGAGTTTGTCCTCCGGCATGTTTTTGAAATAGCACCGGAACTCATCAAGCAACCTTCGGATTTGTTACGGGTACTCTTACAACGGCATTACAAAGGCTTTCGAATTCCAAATATACTTGACAAGCGTTTTATCCAGTTATTGCGGCAAAATCCTACCTTTAAAGATTGGCCTCTTGAGAAGATCATTCCTGATCGGGAAACCTTTTTCACGTTTCTGCAGGAAAGATGGCTTATTTTTCTTGACCGTGAAGCCTCCAAGGATGTTTCTGATTATCGGAAGGGTAAATATTCCTACGAACTGACTGTAAATGGACCAACCGATTTACCCTTTGATCACCATGACATCCGTATTTACATCGATAATCTGTTTCTTGAAGAATTACTACATCCAATACCACATGAATATTCAAGCGTATTTTACAACAAATGGATTGGCATCGGTATAAAAACCGATCCTTTAACCGATTCTTCTCGCCGAATTAGAAAATTAATAGACAACCTGAAGGAATCTATCCCAGTTAAGAATGGACGCCATACTGACTGGTTACATTTTGCTAAGAAATGGGCTGAGTTGATTGTTTTTTCAAATGGAAAATACGGCGGAATCGCTGAGCAAACGAGTGATTCAATTAAGGAATTGCAAAATCAGGTTGATAAGACTTTCACATCTTGGCTTTTAAAAAGGTATGCAGGACTTATAAATCTGCCGCCAAATCCACCAGTTATGCTGCATCATCTTCCGAGATTTCTTACCCATCAAATTGGAGAAAATCACCAGGTTAAAATTGCTTTGATTGTGATTGATGGACTTGCTTTAGATCAATGGTTAGTAGTTCGTAGAGCGCTAAATTCCAAACAATCCAATTTCAAATTCCGTGAACAATCAGTTTTTGCCTGGATTCCAACGCTTACGTCTGTATCGCGACAAGCCATTTTTGCAGGAAAGGCTCCAATTTTATTCCCGAACAGTATCCACACAACTAATAAAGAGCATTCATTGTGGATACAATTCTGGGTTGACCACGGCTATACCCCAAATGAAGTTGTATTTATGAAAGGACTCAGTGATGGTATCTTAGATAACATTTTCGAATCTCTTTTCCATCCAAAAATAAGAATAGCCGGACTGGTAATTGATAAGGTTGACAAGATTATGCACGGAATGCAAATGGGAACAGCAGGGATGCATAACCAAATATACCAATGGGTTCAACAATCTTATTTGAACTCTTTAATCGATATGCTCTTGAATCAAAATTTTCTGGTTTTCATCACTTCTGACCACGGTAATATTGAAGCGGAAGGCTTCGGTCGACCATCTGAAGGCTCTGTTGCCGATGTACGTGGGGAACGAGTGCGTATTTATCCAGACAATACACTTCGTCGTCAAGTAAAAGAATGTTTTCCATTTGCCATAGAGTGGGAACCAGTTGGTCTTCCTGGCGATTATTTAGTCTTATTGGCACCCGCCCGGAAAGCTTTTATACAAAAAAGTCAAAGAGCCGTTTGTCATGGTGGAATTTCTATAGAAGAAATCATTGTCCCCCTTGTGCAAATTGAGAGGGCAGAACAGTTATGAGTAAACGTCATGATAAATTGGGTATCAAACAAACAATCCAAAAACATTGGATGGATAAAGTCCTTCGAATGTTATTATCTGGTTTGTCAATTGATGAAATCAGGAGTGACCTGGATAAATATCTCTCAACCCAAAAACAAAGTGGTGGTATCGGTCATCGAGGACAAAAAACGTACGGGTTGGCTATCGGAATCATGAGCTCTTGGTTCTCACCACCAAAAGAAATTAAGGAATTTCGAGATGATCTTTTAGGTTTAGCTCGAAATCTTCCCGAAGAAAAATGGCTTCCCTTGCATTGGGCCATTATTTCTGCGAACTATCCCTTTTGGTTTAATGTGGCTAAGCAAGTTGGACGTTTACTAACCCTACAAGATCTGATTACCCAAGCGCAAATATTTAATCGACTTAAAGAACAATATGGCGACAGAGAAAGCGTAGCAAGAAATGCTCGTTATTCAGTTCGTTCTTTTGTGGCATGGGGGGTCTTGAGCGATACTGAAACAAGAGGATGCTATAAAATTGGGAAAAGAAATAAACTTGATCATAATGAGGCAATCCTTTTGATTGAATCGGCTTTATATGCTATTCCAGAAGGGAAAGGGACACTTGCTTTTCTATGTAATCATCCATCATTTTTCCCATTTCAATTCCCCGTTTTAAATTCCGATTATATTGCACAACATACAGACCGCATCGAGGTAATTCGACATGGATTAAATGAAGAGTTGATTATGTTGAAATAATTTAATTTTTTGGTTCTTTTGAAAAATCAGTGGGTAAATCTTAGGAGAAATTATT
>CAZXSQ010000002.1:35714-51483 GCA_964643335.1 uncultured bacterium | reverse complement strand
ATAGAACTACACCACTTCCTAACCAAGTATTCACTTTCCAATAAACAAATTTATCCCCCAGATATCTTTTTTGGCAACACAGATTTCCCTTTTTTTCTTTTTCTGAAATAATAAATTAACTTCCTCATTTTTATTGACTTATATATGTTAAAATTCTTCATCCACTTGTCCCATTGTTCCTGGTAAAAGAAATCAGGAAAATCCCTCTTGTTAAATAGGAAAACCTGTTTATACTTAATTGCAATCAATTACAAGATAAGAACAATTACGAAATGCTAAAATCAAATCATGAAAAGGAGAAAAGAACTTATGAATAAGCTGAACAAATTATTTTCTACATTGATGATAGGTTTGTTGGCGGTATCGTTTGTAATCCCATCTACAACTGGTCTTACTGCAGAAGAGAGTAAACCAAAACCGAACCGGTTCTGGTGGCCGGAGCAGCTAAATCTTAGTCCACTCCGTGAGCAAAGTCCTGAGTCCAATCCCTTCGGTGAGACGTTCAACTATGCAGAAGAATTTAAAAAACTCGATCTTGAAGCCTTAAAAAAGGATATTAATCGTTTGTTGACTGATTCACAGGACTGGTGGCCTGCGGACTACGGTAACTATGGACCTCTTTTCATACGTATGGCCTGGCACAGCGCCGGCACCTACCGAACAGTTGACGGACGCGGCGGCGCCGATGGCGGTCAACAGCGCTTTGATCCGCTCAACAGCTGGCCTGACAATGCCAATCTGGATAAAGCACGGCGGCTGCTATGGCCGATTAAGCAGAAATATGGAAAAAAGATCTCATGGGCAGACCTTATGGTTTTGACGGGCAATGTCGCGATGGAAAACATGGGCTTTAAAACCCTTGGCTTTGCCGGCGGCCGTGTGGACGACTGGGAACCTGAGATGATCTATTGGGGACCAGAATCCATGATGCTTGATCAAACAGAAAAGCGCCGCGATGAAGAGGGGGAACTGGAAGGGCCTCTTGCCGCTGTTCAGATGGGCCTGATTTATGTCAATCCAGAGGGGCCGAATGGAAACAACGATCCGCTTGCATCAGCTAAGGCTATACGCGAATCATTCGGCCGCATGGCGATGAACGACGAAGAAACAGTAGCGCTCATCGCAGGCGGTCACACTTTTGGTAAATCACACGGCGCACATCCCCCCTCTGAAAACGTGGGTCCAGAACCGGCTGCTGCACCGATCACAGAACAGGGATTGGGCTGGATAAACTCAGCCGGTAAAGGAAATGCCGAAGATACAACCACCAGCGGGTTAGAAGGCGCCTGGACAGCATCTCCGGTACAGTGGTCGCATATGTATTTAGATTTTTTATTCAGGTTCGATTGGAAGCAATCCAAGAGCCCGGCAGGCGGGACAGTATGGATTCCAACCGATGAGTCTGCCAAGAATTTGGTGCCCGATGCCCATATTGATGGTAAGTTTCATGCGCCTATGATGTTTACCACCGATCTTGCTCTCAAAGAAGATCCTGAATACAGAAAAATTGCGTTGCACTTTCGGGATAATCCGCAAGAATTTAGAGAAGCATTTGCCAGAGCCTGGTTCAAACTTACGCACCGTGATATGGGACCGCGTTCACGTTATCTCGGAGCGGATGTACCTGACACCGAGTTCATTTGGCAGGATCCGCTTCCTGAAGTTGATCATAAGTTAATTAATAAAGAAGACGCTCAGAAACTAAAATCTGAGATTCTTGAATGCGGATTGACCGTACCGGAACTGGTCAGAACGGCCTGGGCCTCGGCAGCCAGTTTCCGCGGCAGCGATATGCGCGGCGGTGCAAACGGGGCACGTATACGCCTTGAGCCGCAAATAAACTGGGAAGTCAACAATCCTGAAGAGCTAATAAGAGTTCTGAAGCGGTTGGAAGAAATACAGACAGAGTTTAACAACTCGCAATCTGACAATACGCAAATTTCACTCGCTGATTTGATTGTACTGGGCGGAGCGGCTGCCGTGGAAAAGGCGGCAAAGGATGCTGGAGATAACGTTGAAGTGCCTTTTGCTCCAGGCCGCGCAGACGTATCCCAGGAACAAACGGACGTAGAGTCTTTTTCAGTGCTCGAGCTGAAAGCAGATGGATTCAGGAATTATTATGGTAAAGGTCACTACCTTTCACCAACCGAATCACTCGTAGACAAGGCGAGCCTGTTAAATCTGAACGTTCCTGAGATGACTGTTCTGGTAGGCGGTATGCGGGCGCTGAATGCCAATACCGGTCAATCTGAGCATGGCGTGTTTACTGAACGACCTGGCGTATTGAGCAATGATTTCTTTGTGAATCTGCTTGATATGTCCACAGAATGGAAACAATCAGACGAGTCTGATAGTATTTACGAAGGGTATGACCGCGAGACAGGCGAGCTGAAATGGACCGCGACTTCTGTTGATCTGATCTTCGGTTCGAACTCTGAATTGCGAGCGGTTGCAGAGGTCTACGCATTTAACGATTCAAAAGAAAAGTTTGTGCGTGACTTTGTCGATGCCTGGGTCAAGGTAATGAGACTCGACCGTTTTGAGTTGTAATTCTGTCTGCCGTCTATCCGCCGCCGGGTTCTCACCCGAGCGAGACCCGACGCGATGGATGGGCGACATTATTACCAGTGAAGCATATATGATTTTTTTTACAGACCTGTAAGATGGGTCGGCTTTATCAACCAATCAAGAAGGCGGTTGAATACAACGTGATGGATCAAAAAAACATGACCCATGTTACGTTGTTCATCCATTCTTCAGGCGACCCCAGGTTTCTTTGAGGGCTCTTAGGATTCATAGACCACTTGTCCCTTATTATTTGCTTCCCGATATATTAAGCCGGGCTGGTCTTTGAGGAGTTCCCATTGTTTTTGGGGAACCACAAGAATATCCATTGGTATAGATATACTACGGAGTTCCCTGCAAATTCGAACGCTTTCCTTGCGAGGGTTTTCAATATTGTTGGGGGTGATAACGAGGAAATCTATATCGCTATTGAAAGTTGTTTTATTCTCAACATACGAACCAAAGAGTATCAGTTTTAGCAGATTGCTGACTTTTATGATTTTCTTAATCGCTGCTTTTACCTTATCGGGAGTTTCAATAATAGCCGCCATGTTCTTGTCTCCGTTCTCATAGACAACTTTCAGGCTTTTACTCATGGAATGCTTCTCCCGAAAATTCCGGTGTTACTGATTATTATACGTATTAGACAATGCAATGAAAAATCAAGCAATAATCTAATTATTGAGTACAAGCGGCTCGGGCAACTTCTTTTCTATGGCGATCTCTCCTTCGTTATTTGCAATGACTTAAATTTTGTGATATAGTACATATCCAAACAATTTAGTAGTAAACCTTATAGAAAATACAAGAAACCGTGGTACAATACGTTGATTTAGAAAGAGGAGCGGAGAAAGATGAATCCTTTAAAGTCACTCACTATCCTCCTGAAGTTATGGCCGAAATTATCCATGATGCAGAAGAAGCCAAAAGAGGTGAGAATGTATATGGGCCTTTTAGAGGCAAAGAAGCGATTGACTTTTTGACAGAACTAGAGAAACAAGCCCACGTATAAATCTAACGGACATTTTCTATCATAAGAACTTTACGAAGGCGATTCTGAAACTCCCTCCAAAAACACGAGATAAAGTCAAAACCACGTGAAGGCATTCCTTAGTACCTCCTGCTATAAGCATCTTGATTTCATATAATATATGTGAGACATTCAAATATAAAATAGACTCATGAATCAATAAGGATTGGAAAAAGAAACCGAAATATCATTGACAATACAGTTCAGGAGAAACTTATGAAACGGCGAAATTTTCTATGTAATACTTCGGCTGCAATAGCCGGAGCATCCTTGATTGGGAATTCAGTAAGTTGGGCCGGGGCCAATGACCGGTTGCGAGTTGCCATTATCGGAACCGGGTGGCGTGGAGGCCAGTTGCTGCCGGTGGCGGCCAAAACACCCAATGTCCAAGTAGCTGTATTGTGCGACCCAGATGAGCAGCGCATGAAAGAAGAAAACGGCAAGTTGAAAGATATGACCGGCAACGAAGCCAAACTCACACCCGATTTGCACGATATTATGGATGATGATCAAATCGATGCGGTGATTATTTCATCTCCCAATCATTGGCATGCGTTAACCGCAATCTGGGCTTCGCAGAATGGGAAGCATTCCTATGTCGAAAAACCAGTCTGCTATGCAATCCAAGAGGGACAAATGATGGTAGAAGCGGTGCGAAAGTATAACCTGATTTCGCAGGGAGGCCCCCAGAGGCGCTCCAGCGATTTGTTCCAAAAAGCAATCGAACGGCTAAACGATGGTGTGATTGGCGATTTATACATGGCCAAGGCTTTGGTCCTGAAAGATCGTCCATCGTTAGGATTCAAGCCGGTGAAAGAGCCGCCTTCCTGGCTGCATTGGGACTTGTGGAAAGGTCCGGGGCCGGATGTAGGATACCATGAGAATCTGGTGCATTACAATTGGCACTGGTTCTGGGACTTTGGTAACGGTGAAATGGCCAACAATGGTATTCACATTATTGATATCTGCCGTTGGGGACTGAAAAAGAAACTGCCGGTTAAAATTCACACAAGCGGTGGCCGGTTTGGCTATGAAGATCAAGGAGAAACACCAAATACCCAACACGCTGCCTTCGAATATGAAGACGGGACTATCCTGCAAGCCGAAACACGTGGATTGCCAACCAATACTGAAGGGGAAATTCGAACCTCCGGCGCCATCTTTTATGGTTCCAAAGGGTATATGGTCGTCGATAACCGCTTTGCGCGAATTTATCTTGGTGACAAGAAAGAACCGGAGATTATCAAAGGAAGAGTAAGCAGCACAACCCATTTTCATAATTTCACCGAAACCATTCGTACAGGAAAACAGAAGATGCTGAACGCTGAAATTGAAGAAATTTTCATCTCCTCCTGCCTGCCGTTGCTATCCAATATTGCCTATCGCTTAGGACGCGAAGTCAACTTTGATCCAAAGCAGATGAACTTCGGCAGAGACGATGAAGCAAATGCAATGTTAACGCGGCAAGAATACCGAAAACCATTTGTGTTGCCGGAAAAAGTGTAAACTTTATTAATCAACTGTCTATAGTGTCCACCCATTCTGATAATCCGGCCGGATATACTGATCGGCTTTGGGACAATTTCCCGCTTTCATTGTTGTGCCATCCCAGTTCAATTTTTCTCCAGCCTGGATGGCGACATTACCCAAGAGGACGACTTCCGCCAAATTTCCTGCGTATTCAAAATTCGCGCTGGCGGGAGCGCCGCCTTTGCACGCATCAACCCAATCACGATAATGGCCGTTTGATCGAGGGAGGGTTTTTGGGGGCGTTTTGTATTCTTCCCGTCTGGATTTCGGGATGATTTCAGGCGCACCGGCCCAGCCTGGGCACATGATTTTTCCTTTGTCTCCAACGAATAAAATACCGTTTCCTTTTCCGATCAATTCCTGACCAGGTTCCAGTTCTTCCGGTTTGGGAGGTATCTGTCCACTGTACCAAGTCAATTGAACCGGCGGTAAATTGCCCCGTTTAGGGAATTGGTAAATAACGGTTGCCTTTACGGGGTGTGTTTCCGGGCTAATTCCAGTTGCAGTTGCTTCGACACCAACGGGTTGCCCCAAATCGAGAGCCCAGAAGGCGGGATCCATATTATGGCAGGCCATATCGCCCAACATACCGGTTCCGAAATCAAGCCATCCGCGCCAAGTGTAAGGCGTATAATCCGGATGATAGGGACGGTACGCAGCCGGACCGAGCCACAGTTTCCAATCCAAACCTTCCGGAACCGGCGGGGTATCTTCAGGGCGTTTCATGCGAGTGCCGGCACGGCAGCCCCCGTTACACCAGGAATGCACTTCTTTGATCGTCCCAATGGCTCCGTCCTTGATCCACTCTACCGTCTGACGGATTCCTTCTCCGCTGTGGCCTTGGTTGCCCATTTGTGTTGCCACGCTTGCTTCTCGGGCCGCTTCCGTTATTTTTCGTGCTTCATACACCGTCCGGGCCAGCGGTTTCTCGCAATACACATGTTTGCCCCGATGAATCGCTTCCAGGCAGGTAATCGCGTGAGCGTGATCCGGTGTTGCCACTATCGCAGCATCGATGTTCTTTTCCGCTTTAAACATTTTACGAAAATCGATATAAACGCCACATTCAGGATAATCCTTTGTTCGTTCATCGGAGGAATAACGCACATCCACAATTTCTTTGGCTGGGCCTCTTCCCGCTCTTCCACCATAATAAAAGCGGCTGTAGTCGGCTTCCTCGGTCACATCGCATATAGCCGTGACTTGAACGTCTTTCTGGCGGATCATTTGTTTCATGTTCTGTGTACCACGTCCACCGGTTCCGATGACGGCCACATTCAGTTTATCACTTGGTGATGTAAATTTTTCACCGCCCAATACATAACGGGGAAGAAACAGGACGGAAGATAAAAGACCGCCCCCTTGAAGAACAAATTGGCGTCGAGATATGGAATTACCGGTTCGATTGCTTGAATTGATTTTCTTCACAATTTCACTCCTTTTCTTTATTTCATTACTTATATACAACGGTTTTGATTATTAAGGTTGGAACCACCTCATTGGTATAGCAAGGAATAAATAATTTTAAATTTCCCGTTTGGATTCATAAAGGCCTGTTTAATATGTGTAACCGGCCACGGTCTGTCTTTACCAGCCAATTTATAGGAATATAAAGTACTTGGAGGATAATTAGTAGAGCGCTTAGTTTCAAATCAATGGAGGGAAAAATGGATAACGTAAAAATAGGATTAGTTGGCTCTCAATTTGTTTCAACCATACACGCCGATTCGATCAGGAGACATGTTCAAGGGGCGGAGCTGGTGGCAGCAGCCTCCCCGACAACGGAACATATTGAAGCATTTGCATCCCGGTTCGAAATTCCCAACGCGTTCACGGATTATCGAAAAATTCTTGACATGAAAGAGGTCGATCTTGTCATCGTTGGTTCTCCCAATAATACACATTGTTCGATCGTCTGTGACACAGCCAGCGCTGGTAAACATGTCGTTGTGGAAAAACCGATGTGCCTGAATTTGGCCGAAGCTGATCGTATGATAGAAACATGCCATTCGAATCATGTCAAACTGATGTACGCTGAAGAGTTGTGCTTCACCCCTAAATATGTCCGGATGAAACAATTATTGGACGAAGGCGCGCTTGGTGATCTCATTATGGTCAAACAATCGGAAAAACACGACGGTCCCCATACACCGCATTTTTGGGATGTTCAACAATCAGGTGGAGGCGTCATGATGGATATGGGGTGTCATGCCATCGAGTTTTTCCGTTGGATTGCCGGCCGGGATATTCAAGTCAAGTCCATATATGCTGATATGGGCACCTATGTCCACACGGATAAAACTGAAGGCGATGACAACACCATCTTTATCCTGAAATTTGAAAACGGAGTGAGAGGGCTGGCGGAAGAAAGTTGGGTTAAGAAAGGCGGAATGGACGATCGAGCAGAAGTATACGGAACGCAGGGTATCGCCTATGCAAATCTGTTGCAGGGAAACGCCATATTAACTTACAGCGATGTGGGTTACGGTTACGCGGTTGAAAAAGCCGAGACGTCCAAAGGATGGAGCTTCACCATTTATGAAGAAGCCTGGAATTATGGATTTCCTCAAGAACTGCAGCATTTTGTCGACTGTGTGCGCAACAATACGCCACCTGAATTGACTGGAGAAGATGGCAAGGCAGTGCTTGAAATCGTGTTTGCCGCCTACGCATCCGCTGCAGCCGGAAAAGACATTGAATTACCTTATCATTCTGACGATCTAAAGCCAATCGATAATTTACTCAAATCCAAATAACTCCAATCGTACGGGTACGTCTGTATGTGTCCTTCCGTATCTGTTTCCATCTTTTTTGAACGAGAAAAATACAAATGGATTAGGAGGACGAAGCAGATTCTTGGCTGGATTCTTGATTGGGGAGTGGGATTTGTTGAGAACCGGCCTGGATTTGCTCGCGATAGGTTCTGCGAATGGTGTCTAATAAATCATTATCGATAATAATTCCCGCCTGATGCATGGCATACAGACCTGCCCCAATTACGGGTTCTAGTTGAGGAGAAACCACATTCGCTCCAGGCAGTAAATAGAGAATTTTTCTGCGGACAATCTGCCGGTAGTAGGAAGAGGAGTTGAACAATCCGCCGCTGAGTACCAAATCAAAGCAATCCGGAAGTCCTAATTTTTTCTTTAATACTTTTACTCCCAGCGCCAATTCGTCCGCTTCGTGATTGATGATTTCATCAGCAACCGGATCATCTTCATTCGCTGCTTGAATAACATTTGCAGCAAGAGCAGCAATTTTTTTCCGGGTGGCGGTAGATGAATAGACCCAGTTCACCAGCTCTTCAACAGTTTTCAGTTTCAAGTTATCGAGAACATGTTTGGTAATGAGGGTAGGCTCCTCAAAACCGTCATAGTTGCGAACAACGGTGCGCAATCCAGCCAACGCAATGCGGTAACCGCTCCCTTCATCGGAAAGCAACGGTCCATGTCCACCAATACGTGATTCTCTTCCTTCTTCGTTGCGTCCAAATATAATTGTCCCGGTTCCGGCAATGATAACGATGCCGCTTTCGGATAGAGTGCCGCTGGTCAGGGCGATTTCGGCATCGCTGAGTAAAAGGTAGTTGTTCGTTCCGAACATATCATCAAGCAGGGGCTTCATGATGGCGCGGTCTTGTTCCCGTCCAACGCCTGCAAGTCCGATACAAACCCCTCGGCATTCATCCGCTCTGGCGTGAGCTGTATCCAGGGATTCCGTATAAAGCCGTGATATAGTAGCGGAGACATTGCTTGCGCCCACTTCATGGTAATTCACGCCGGGGCCTTTGGCGACGTTAACCACACGCCCTGTATCCGTAATCAAGATCGCCCGGCTGTTTGACGCACCACCGTCGATACCAAAAACATAGGGCATACTTATTTCTCACCCCTCAATCGTTTGTTTTCTTGTTCCAGCATCATGTTCTTAACTTTTAAATCCTTGATCTGAGTCTGATATTCTTCTTTCAAATTTTCAATTCGTTTTTCATAATTAGCGCGTTCTTTTTCTAGTTCTTCTTCTATAGCGCGGATTTTGGCTTCGTATTCAATCCGAATTTGTTCGGTTTTTCCTGAATCCCCAATATGGATGCGCGGAGCAAGAGTGGGAATGGGCGTAGGCCCGATATTAATCTTCGTCATATCATCAGGGGAGGATTCAGTCAACGCATTGACACCGCCTTGTGTCATAATCCAACCGACAACAAGCAGAACGACAACGCTGATTAAGCCCAAAGTGAAAAGAATATTGCTGCTGGAAGATTCCTGTTGATAATTACGGCTCTTGTTGCTCCGTGGACTCATTAGTTTCCGCCTCCGTTCCGGACATGGTATTTGGTGTCATATCAAAAGAAAATGTATGCCGGTCGGTTGCGTTGAATGGCATGAGGGCGGCAAAAAGATCAAGCGGGAAATACAAATAAGCGGGAGAATCCAGATCCAGGTATTCGACGCGGCGTCCATATTCCGGATGATCCAAAGTTAATTTGTGTTTCCCGTGCCAGTCCACTTCGAATTCAACCGGTGTCTTCCCGACCGGTTTATAATCGAAATGCACGACTGAACCAGGTGGAATGGTCTCGACTCGAACAAGCGTCGTGTGACATCCCTCAACCATACAACCCAATATACAACACATAAGAAATACTAGACATAACCGGTACATCTACGATTTCTCCATATCGTCATTCTATATTACAGCCTAGACTGTGCCCGCTGTCAACACAATTTAACAATCAGATATCAAATTGTGTAGGAATCCCACACTTCGCAGATTAATTGAAGCTCCTGAACTGATTTTATGACAACTTTTCCAATTTCTGTAGGCAGTACAAAACGTAATTTTCCATATTGTACTTTTTTATCTCTGGCCATACTTCCCAGCAGTTGACCTGAAAGCAGCTCGGGCTTGGTCAAGTCATAGCCTGCCCGGATCAATAAATCTTTTAATCGCTCAATGACTTCCGGTGGTGTTATCCCCAGTTTTTCACCCAGCAGCGATTCAACCAGCATTCCAATGGCCACGGCTTCACCATGAAGATAACGGCCGTAACTCGTCAACGATTCGATGGCGTGCCCGATTGTATGGCCGAAATTCAGGATGGCGCGCAATCCCTGCTCTCTTTCATCCTGTTCCACCACATATGCTTTGATTTGGCAGTTCCAAGGAATAATTTCCCTATATACATCATCATCAACAGCAAGCAGTTTGTCTAATTCTTGTTCTATCCTGCTAAATAATCCCACATCGGCTATTACACCGTGTTTAATAATTTCGGCCAGCCCGGCTTTCAACTGACGATCGTCAAGTGTTTTTAGAGTATTCGTGTCGATCAAAACCGCACTTGGCTGATGAAATGCTCCTATAAGGTTTTTGCCACCGGCATGGTCTATTCCCACTTTCCCACCAACTGAGGAATCCACCTGAGCGAGAAGGGTAGTAGGCACTTGGATAAAGGGTATCCCCCGCAAATAGGTCGCCGCCACAAATCCGGCAATATCTCCCGGCACTCCACCGCCTAATGCGATAATCCCACTTTTTCTTTCAGGTTTCAATGTAACCAAGCCGTCATACAAATTGGAGACTGTCTGCAGGTTCTTTGATGTTTCTCCAGCAGAAAAGGAAAGGATCTTTGTCTTGAATCCGGATTTTTCCAGAGAATGTTTGACTTTGGTTGAATACAATTTCTCTACTTGATTATCGGTAATAATGGGAACGGGGGATTCAAAACCTGAATGTCGAGCATATTCTCCAACATGGTCCAGCACTCCCTGCCCGACGTGAATGTGATAACTGCGTTCACCCAATCCCACAATAACTTCAGTACAATGTTCTTTGCAAGGCATGTTGTTTATTCCTCCGGTTCAGGTGCAGTATATCACTGATCCCATATACATTCACACCCTTTCAATTCCTGAATTATTTAAGGTGCGAACAATATGACAAATAGTATAAAAAAATAGGATAGTTAATCATTTTTAAACGCAAAGACGCAGAGACGCAAAGGTATGAAGAAATAAAAACACCTTTACGTCTTAGCGTCATAGCGCCTTCGCCTTCAGGATGCAGAATATCAACAATAGTATAGACAACCACACCCTTAGACCACTATAGTTACTTCTTTGTTCGGATGATGTTACAATTTATTAGATATAATTTCAAAATGAGCAACACAGTTTATACGGGTGTATTTAAATTACAAATATGAGAACCTTAAATCTAACATCAGGAGTTAACTGAATGAAGAAAAGAAAGAACGCCTTTACACTCATTGAATTGTTAATTGTTGTGGCCATTATCGGAATCCTGGCAGCCATCGCCGTTCCGAATTTTCTCAATGCCCAAATGAAGGCGAAACTCAGCCGTGTAAAGGCGGATTTCCGAACAATCAGCACGGCTATGTCGATGTATCAACTGGATAACAATGTTTACATGCCGGATCCAGGCGGGCCATGTGTGGACGTCATTGCCTACGCCCGGCTGACGACGCCGGTTTCCTATATGGCCTCTGTGGCTCCGTTTAAGGACTTCTTCACCAATGAATCGGCGGAAGGTGCTATTGGCGCCGCCTGTGCCTGGAACTATTACGATTACGGCATGGTGCCTTATATCACCGAATCCGGTGTGGGTTATGTGGTGGTAAGTTTCGGCCCGGACAGGGATTTGGATATGGGTTGGAATTCCACTTCAATGGAAATTATGAAAACCGGTGACGATCAGCGGGCTTCGTTTCTATACAGCCCGTCGAATGGTTTGGTTTCTTCCGGTGACTTGATCTTGACAGGACTAGGAATACACAACGATTAGTTCGGAGACCGTGATATTTTATTTCTTTGAATTATTCCTCCGCCAAGGATTTCATCGCCCTGAGAAATAACCAAGGCTTGCCCAGGGGCGACGCCAAACTGTTTTTCGTCAAACTCCAAGTGGAAATCACTCTCTCCAATCTCTTTGATGATCCCACGTGAAGGGACATGGCGGGATCGGATTTGCCCCAACACTCGCTCGCCCGGTTTAGGCGCGTTTATCCATCGGGAGGCTGTGGCATAAACTTCTTTTTGTCCCAATTCATCTTTCTTCCCCACAATGATTGTATTGTTTCGTGGATCGATTTCACAGACGTAATAGGGACCGCCCGAAAGACCAAGCCCACGGCGTTGACCCACTGTGTAATGAGTTACTCCTTTGTGAACACCCAGAACACTCCCTCTCCGGTCAAGTATCTTTCCCTCCTTGGATTCGGTGTATTGAGACAGAAATTCATTATATGAACGTCCCAAAGTGAAGCAAATTTCCTGACTTTCGGTTTTCCCGGCAGTTACAAGATTCAGGCTTCTTGCTTTAGCACGAACTTCTTCTTTCTGTAGATCACCTAAAGGAAAGAGAATTCGTTTTAAAAGTTCTTTGCGAACGCCATATAGGAAGTAACTTTGGTCTTTTTCACGAAATAAAGCACGGTAGAGGTGTGAATTTCCATCATCGTCGCGAACAATCCGCGCGTAATGTCCCGTTGAAACATATTCACAATTCCATTCACGAACTAAGCTGACAGCTTCTTCAAAACGCACAAAACTATTGCAATGGACACAAGGATTGGGGGTCAGACCAGCATTATAACTTTGAATAAAGGGAACAATGACTCGGTTATGAAATTCCTTAGCCGTATTGACGGTATAGTGGGTAATTCCAAGAGAAGAGGCCACCCGTTTGGCGTCCCTGACATCACCATAAGAACAACACCCACCGCTCATTTCACGTGTCGGCTCGACATCCAGTTGTTTCATGGTGATCCCCACCACTTCAAAACCGCTTTCCAGCAGTAATGCAGCGGCTACACTGCTATCCACACCGCCACTCATTAAAAGAAGTACGCTTTTGGCAGACATAATAACGTTAATAGATCAAATAGTTTCATTATTTATGATATAAGTTGTCATCAAAAAAAGGAGGGGGTCTTACTTGCTTCCCAACAACTTTTTATCTTATAATATTTACTGCTTTACTCTTTTTAGAAAAAGAATCTTTCATTTGTAAGTTTATATTTTACACAAGAGTCATTAACATGGAACACGACTTCGACAGCCCTTGGAAAGATATTCTGGAAGAATTTTTCCAGGAGTTTATGCTCTTTTTCTTTCCCAAAGCCCACGCGGACATTGATTGGAGTTAGCCCTTCTCTTTTCGTGAACAGGAACTTCAAAAAATATTACTCGATGCTCCCACAGGGCAACAATACGTGGACAAACTGGTGCAGGTTTTTCTCAGGGATGGCTCTTCCTCTTGGGGGCTGGTTCACATTGAGGTTCAAGCGCAATATGAAGTGGATTTCGCCAAACGCGTGTTCATCTATAATTACCGCATCTTTGATCACAAGAAAAGGTCGGTGGCAAGTTTTGCGGTCTTGGCCGATGAAAGACCTAAGTGGAAACCAACCCATTTCGAGTATAATATACTTGGGTGCGAAATGGGAATTAGATTTCCAATCACACCCTTATCGTACCGAAATAAAGTCATTTCTAAAGCATTTTTTTTCCGGAACATTCATTCATCTCAAAGTTTTCTTGATTGTTGTTATAATTTAACAATTGTTCATAAAAGTGAATTTCTGCACCATTAGTTAAAGTATTTCAGCAATGACATCTAAAACGAACTTCTCACATATTGACGAATACGGCAACGCCTCTATGGTTGATATCGGTCAAAAAACGATTGTGGTGCGTATTGCTGAAGCGGAAGGGAGGATAACGTTATCTCCTGAAACCATTAAAGCAATTCGTGAGGGGAATGTTACTAAAGGAGATGTCTTGTCCGTTGCACGAATTGCAGGAATTCAGGCGTCCAAACGCACCGATGAGTTGATTCCGCTCTGTCATTCACTTCCATTGGATGTGATTTCCGTTCAATTTCAATTCGAGGAGGCAGCCATCCGTATTCGTGCGGAAGCTAAATGCTCAGCTCGTACCGGTGTGGAGATGGAAGCGTTGACAGCAGTATCCGTGGCTGCCCTCACCATATACGATATGTGCAAGGCAGCCGATAAAAATATGCACATCGAAGGCATCAGGCTTTTAAAAAAAGAAAAGCGAGATATAAATTCAAGAACGTGATTAAACACGTTTGGAGGAGCATTTCTGTGATAAGCATCAAGTTGATTCGCGAAAAAAAGGATTGGGTGGAAGAACAACTCCGGCGGCGTGAACCGGATATCTCTCTCAGTGAAATCGTCGAAATCGATGAGCAGCGCCGGTCTTTACAAGCCGAAACCGATACAATGAAAGCCCGCCAAAACGCCGTCAGCAAGGAAATCGGCATACGGCGTAAAAATAAGGAAAACGCCGAAGACCTTATGCAGGAGATGAAATCCTTATCCAAAGAAATTAAGGACAAAGACGCTCAACTCCGCCAATTGGAAGAGACGTTGAATTATAAAGTCTCCGAGTTACCTAATATCCCGCATGAGTCTGTTATTGCTGATATGGACAAAAGGAACAATCAACTTGTCCGGACTTACGGAAAGAAAAGGGAATTTGATTTTGAACCCAAAAATCACCTAGAACTTGGTGCAATGCATGGCCTTTTTGATTTCGAACGGGCATCTAAAATCGCCGGTTCTCAATTCCCGCTATATATGGGTTGGGGAGCTGAATTGGAATGGGCGCTCTTATCTTTCATGCGGGAGCACAATCGTGAACGCGGCTACACAGCTGTGATTCCGCCACTGCTGATCAATCGGGAGACTACCTTTACCTCCGGCAATCTTCCCAAATTCGAGGACCAACTTTATAAATGCAGAGATGATCCTTTTTATCTGCTCCCCACTAGCGAAGTGCCAATGACCAGCATTTATCGGGGCGAAATCCTCGATGAGGAAGACCTGCCAAAATATTTCACTTCTCAGACTCCCTGCTTCCGGCGCGAAGCGGGAACTTACGGTGTCGAAGAAAGGGGGTTGGTGCGAATTCATCAATTCAATAAAGTAGAAATGTACAAATTCACCGTACCTGAAACCTCTTACGATGAACTGGAATCGCTTGTAAAGGACGCTGAACATATTCTGGAAGAATTGGAACTTCACTATCAAACCATGTTATTGGTTACGGGAGATATGGGCAATCAGTCCGCCAAAACCTACGATATCGAAGTATGGCTACCCGGCCAGAATGCCTATTACGAGGTATCATCCTGCAGTAATTGCGAAGACTATCAAGCCCGGCGTGGAAACATTCGCTACCGGCCCAAAGAAGGTGACCGCAAACCTCGCTTTCTGCATACCTTGAATGGTTCCGGATTAGCCACTCCACGGCTGATGATCTCCATTCTGGAAAACAATCAACAGGAAGACGGCTCAATCATCATCCCTAAAGTTTTACAGAGATACATGGGCGGAAAAGAAAAACTGATTCCAGGGGAGTAATTATCTGACATAATAGTAAACTCATAAAATAGAGGACAGGCAAAAACCTGTCCCCTTTTAATTATCCATTCAAAAATCAAGGACTAGTGAAGTACCCAATCATCGACCGGTACATCTTCACCTTCAACAGTAATATCTCTGAAGGTTGCAACAGCTGATTCTGTTTCTGAATTGGAAGCGACTGCTAATCCGATGTACACCGGATCTGTAGCAACCATTTTTCCACCGCA
>CAZXSQ010000002.1:35321-35704 GCA_964643335.1 uncultured bacterium | reverse complement strand
GCAGTAAGTAGTCCAGATATCAGGATTATTCAAATCCTTGAAGTCCAGATAAACAACGCCATCCTCGCGGCGAATTCGCATCCCGCCAAAATCGCTGTTATCCAGTCCTATAGTATCAACATTTCTCACATTGGTTCCTTCATACCATACTGAACCACGTTGAGCGTATGAGTTATGACCGCTCACGTCTCTCGTTTCAGTTCGAATAGATAAATCGGTGCGCTGTGTCACCATCATGAAGGACGAGAAGGGCGAAAGGCTGTCACGAACCATAACCGCGGCTTTCGAGTCGGCATCAGGACCAGGAACATCAATATTGGCTTCTTGCACTTCGACGGCAAAATCGCCGCCGATGCGACCGTGGCGACCGATTCGCTCGCGTG
>CAZXSQ010000002.1:32932-35311 GCA_964643335.1 uncultured bacterium | reverse complement strand
GTTATTGCACCGCCATCGACAGATGCATTTCCTGCCGCTGCAGCGCCGATGGTGCTGCTGCCAGTGAAATCACCAACTGCTCCATCATTGACAGGCATCGCACCGATAATTGTATTTCCGCCAATCTGTAAGCCATTTACTTCGCCTAAAAAATCTCCTTGAACGGTATCATCTGGCGGGGTAACTGTGTAAGTCAAGTCTTTTTGACCTGAAAAGTCGTTTATGGTCCAATTAATAGCAGTCCCGTTAATTGTACCGCCGTCGCTTGGATCACTAACACTCCATCCATCCGGTGCATTATCCACAACCTCTGCTGTTTCGGCTTCCCCTTCATTGTTCAACGTGATGGTCACTGTTAAGGGGACACCCGGCTCAAAGTGCGTTTCCGGGAAGAAACGGGAACCGGCAACGACGGGTTCAAGCACCAGATTCTTGACGAGGGCTTCATCCGGTAAGGCGTCCGGACTGTTTTCGTGATCAAAACCATGGATACCCCAATTCAATTCGTAAGGCATGGGCATCAATCCAACCATTTGATCGTTTACTTTTTCCCAATCCGGCTCTCCACCGTCCAATGGCACATTGGCGTCTTCATAAATCAATTGGTTTGCCGGCCAAATACGAGTGACTCTCAACAGCATTGGTTCCAGCGAATCCGGACCCATGAAAACAGTCTTTTCATGTTCCGCATCTCCATAAGATCGAGTTGATGAGGCACAAGTTCTCAAAGGACGACAGCCTCTTTCCGTTAAGTCTTCATTTCCACGATAAATGAAGTGAGTCTGTGGACCGTCTTCTCTTTCCGGTTCTGTACGCAGACTAACACCAACTTTGGCCCATTGATTCCCACCAAACATCACAAATTGATATTGGCCGGTCATCCTCTGGCTGCCAGGACGAGTAGTCCACATATAAAAACACTCATCTTCGTTGTCCCAGATATCGCCACCATTGGCTTGAATCAAGTATTCTCCTGTATCCGGATCATACTGTACCTTTGATTCACGCGCCTGACCACTGCCGATATCTCCGCGAATGGGATTATGTGAACTATAGACATAAGTGATTGAATGATCAAAAATCCCAACACCATCCATGACATCGGTGGTTTCGTTCAGGATTTCCTCTGTCATTACATCGACTTCGATTTCAGTCGATTCGACTTCTTCCTGTCCTTCGGCACAAACAAATACTGCACCGAAAGCAAGTAAGATCGTGCATACTGAAAGTAATGCAACCTGCTTTTTCATATTATTTCCTCCCCTACGTGAAATAATTAAGAAATTTGAGCTATTCCAGCTCATTTTTGGGTGTCTTTAAATAATATTTTTACCTCCTTTCTTATTGATAGAAGTATAAAAGCGATAAAATTATTTCATTGGATTCTTGTTATGTCAAGTGATAATTCGATTTAGAGATAAAATATAACAATTCCTCTTATACACAATTGAATACATTGTTAATATGGTATTATTGAAACAAAAACTATGGCGAAAATATATGAATTAAGTTAAATATTTATAGTGGCTTATTAAAAATTTTGCGGAGATCAGGTAAGAATGTCAAAACACTGGTTTGTAGTTTTAGTTATTATATTTTTATTGAAAATAAGTATGATTGATGCGCTTGAAACTCCCAGTGTAACAAATTCTGAACAACCCAAAGAGTCAATTCAAAATCATTCTGATTTAGAAGCCAAATTAAAACATGCACGAGAATTACGCCTTCAAAGGGATTATAAGTCTTCTTATGAACTACTCGACAAACTACTTACCCAAAATCCAGACTGTTTAGAAGCAAAATATGAACTGGCCCTGCTTATTTCGGCCGCTGATAGCACAAATAACCATTCACTGGAACTTATGAAAGAATGTGTTCAAGCTGCTCCCAAAAACGAACGATTTTTATATCTTTTGGCCAGGTTGCAGCAACGGTTTGGTTTTAAAGAAGACGCCTTAAAATCATTCAAACAATTGCATCAACTTTATCCCGATAACCAGGAATATGAGTATCAAATAGCCGCGACTTTTCATTTTATGGGAGACGATGAAAGTGCTTTAAAAATCTTAGAGGATTATTTAAGTCAATATCCTCAAAGTTCTCTCGGTTATGCATTGGCTGGCAGAATCGCTCTGGGACAAGGCCGGACAGAAGATGCGATCCTGAATTTTGAAAAAGCCATCTCATTTGACCCGGATAATGATTTGGCTTATCAGGAATTGGGAAAACTGTATCTGGATAAAAATCAAAGCGGTAAGGCGGTCGATTGTTTTGAAAAAGCCATTGCGGCGAATCCATTCGTCACCGGCCTGATGATCAAATACGCGCAGGCACTCGCCAGAAATAAACAACGAGGTAAAGCCAGAGAAATGTTGGGAA
>CAZXSQ010000002.1:7456-32922 GCA_964643335.1 uncultured bacterium | reverse complement strand
AAATGTAAAATATCTGCGTTCGTACAATGAAGAAAAGCGGTTTTTTATTCAGCATCTCATGAGTCACGGTGCGGTTACTGCTGAAGAACATGGTTTACTGGCATCTGAATTGTTGCGCATGGGTTTTAATGAACTCGCCAAAAAGCATCTCGAATCCGTTATAAAACTAAATCCTGGTGACAGTAATGCCCTTTATGCCATAGGAAATTTGGCATTCAATGAATTCGATTTTGATGAGGCGTTGCACTATTTTCAGAAAGTGCAGGATCCGTCAATTCTCTCAAAAGCCCGTTATCAGGCCATGTTGGCGATATCACTTTTCCAGTGCGGCAAAGAAGAAAAAGCGACGGAAATTCTGAAAAAAGGCCTTGAAAATTACCCCCAGTCAAAAGACATGCTGGATGCGAAAAAAATCCTTAATGGAACCACTGTCATAAAACCATGATTCGATTGCTTTTTTTAATCATTTGTTTCTATTGCTCCTTAATGGCAGTATGCGCAGAAACAAAAAATCAATCCGTTTTTTATTTTCTAGATCGATCCGAAGAATCGGGACTAGAGTCTTTTCAACATATGCTGGGAACCCATACAAAAGATTACATTATTGACACCATGGGCTCCGGTGTATGCATCGCTGATGTCAATAATGACGGTTGGGATGATGTCTATTTCATCAATGCCGACCGCTATAACCGGCCTGAAGATGTGCCACCCCCTGAAAATTGCCTATTTCTCAATAACCGAGACGGTACTTTTACAGATATCACGGATAAAGCCGGAGTGGGAGATACCGGCTGGGGGATGTCGGCCTGTTTCGGCGACATCGATAATGACGGGGATGTCGACCTCTATGTGGGCAATTATGGCCAAAATAAGCTGTTTCGCAATGAAGAAAACGGTGTTTTCACTGAAATTACTGCCGAAGCGGGTGTGGATAGCGCAGGTTTCACTGTTGGAACACTTTTCGCCGATGTGGATCGCGACGGATGGCTTGATCTTTTTGTAGCCAATTATGTCAAAGCAACCCCTGAGATTATTCATTCCCTTGGATTGCATGGTGATTATCACGGATTGAAAGTTATGTTAGGGCCACGCTCTTTCGATGCTCAGCCAGATATTCTTTATCATAACAACGGAGACGGAACGTTTACGGATGTTTCATCAAAAATAGGATTGAATCAACTTGGACGCGCTATGGGTTGTATTTTCAGTGATTTGGATAATGACAGCGACCTCGATCTCTATATTGCCAATGATAGAACATACAATTTTCTTTATGAAAATCTTGGAGATGGCACATTTGAGGAAATGGGTATTTTATCCGGGGCCGCAGTTGATCAAGACGGCACAGAACAGGGAAGCATGGGTGTAACCGTTGGGGATTTTAACATGGACGGGTTACCGGATATCTTCGTTACCGCCTATCATGATGAATCCAATACCCTATTGCAAAACCTTGGGACGTTATTTTTCAAAGATGTTTCCCGGCAATATAAACTTGTCATTCCCAGCCTCAGCCGGGTGACCTGGGGAAACGTGTTTGGTGACTTCGATAATGACGGATTCGAAGACATAGTCACCGCCAACGGGCATATCTACCCGGATATTGAATCAATCCATATCGGTTCCACTTACGCCGGCACAAACACAATACTGCACAATATAAAAGGTGAAAAATTCATTGACGAATCCAACAATGCCGGACCTGGATTCCAAATCAGGAAAGTCAGCCGGGGCTTGGCTTTAAGCGATTTCGACAAAGACGGCGATGTGGATATTTTTTTCAACAACCTGGATGATACTCCATCTCTGCTTGTCAATGAATCTCCTCGTGCTAACTGGTTAGAAGTGCAAGTAGAAGTGCCGAAAGGAAGCCCTATTGGCAGCAAAGTCACAGTCGAAGCCGGAGATATAAAACTTTCAAAGGAAATTCGTGGCGGTGGAGGCTATCAATCTCAAAACAGTTCGATATTGCATTTTGGTTTGGGGGATTATTCAAAAGCCAAAGTGACCATCCAATTTCCACTAGGCCAATATAAAATAATAGAGGATGTGCAGGCAAATCAAATATTGCGAATTAAACCTTAATCCGATGAGGTATTTAAGTGAAAATCCGGTTTCTTTTTTTCGCCTCAATTCGAGAAGCTGCCCAAAGAAATGAAATAGGACTTGATTTCCCCGGCACTAGAGTCGTTGAGGCTATCAGCCATCTCCAAAACCAATTTCCCGACATAGCTGATAAAATTAATAAAGCACAAGTAGCCGTGAATGAAGAATATGCCGACCGGGACACAGAATTGAAGGAAGGAGATACCATCGCCCTCATCCCCCCCGTCAGCGGAGGATAGATGAGGAGCGGCATCTGGGGAGTGCGGGCATCCCTGCCCGCATAGATGTGTAAGAGGATAGAATGATTCATATACAAAAGGAAGACTTCAATGTCGAACAGGTGATAAACCAGTTAAAACAACCGGGCATCGGTGTTATTGTAACTTTTTCAGGGGTAGTCCGTGGAACAAGCCGGGATGGCCGGGTTGTTACAGCAGTGGAGTGGGATGTTTACAAAGAAATGGCGTTGAAATTATTTGAGGAAATTCGCCAGAAGGCGATACAAAAATTCGGAATCAATGATGCCTCGATTATTCACCGCTTCGGCAGGCAGGAAACCGGTGAAAATCTGGTCTTGATTGCCACCGCTTCCCCTCACCGCAGGGAGGCATTCGAAGCGTGTGAATATATAATGAATGAAATCAAGAAGAGCGCTCCGCTGTGGAAAAAAGAAATTCTGCAAGATGGTGAAGAGCGTTGGATTGGTGAATAATCCTCTGCAGGAGACATTTACAGCCAATCATGATAAAATAAGAGGTAAAATAAATATTATTTTGTTACAGTAAATTTAAAATGAATGTGATGAGAAACAAAATGAAATATTATCACTCATGTATTGTATTATTAATGGCAATCTTCCTCTTATCTGATTTTTCTACAATACCAGCCTGGTCAAACAAAATTAAACCGTTAAACCTTAAATCTCTCGTGAAAAGTGCCGGGGGGATATTCGAAGGAGAATGTATTGAAATCAATTCCGGTAAAGACCCTGAATCCGGCTTGATGGCGACATGGTACACGTTTCGAGTAAGAGAAGGTATTAAAGGAAAACTTAATGATGAATTTACTTTAAAACAATACGGTGGAACGGATGGAACCATCAATGTTCATGTGCCTTCCGTTGCTCATCAAGTTGGCGAAAAAGTCATCCTTTTCGTTTATGGAAAAAGCAAAATCGGTTTTTCCAGCTGCGTCGGTATGAATCAAGGGAAGTTTAACGTGAAAGAAATTCCGGAAACGGGGGCAAAGTATGTAACCAATGGGATGCCCGCCATGCTCCTTTTTGAGGACATGCCCCGCATTGTACCGACTTTGAACGAAAAAGGAGAAAAAGCCTCTGGACACCAGCGGTTGAGTTCTAAATTGATGAGCCGCAAGGCATTTGTGGATGAGATCAAACATTTAATTAAAGAAGAGAAAAAAGAAAAGAAATAAAACAACGTGGAAAAACAACCAGACGATTCAACCATTGATCACCAGACATTTCAAAATGAAAAGGATTCCAAAGAATCGGGAAATCCACATGTAACCAACGAATGGACCGCCGGTCGTGTCGCCGCGCTTATCCTTTTGATTGCTGTCTGTGCTGTCCTGATTTGGAATGCTTATACACCGGAAGATATTTTCTTCAATGATTTAAAATATGAAGTCATGGTCGCTGATCGTCTGGACCCGAAAGACGATGCGTCCGTTGAAGGGAGAACCCTTCAGATTCACGATACGTATTATCCCAAAGGCTTAGGTGTCTACGCTAATTCAGAAATTTTTCTTCGCTTTATTCCCGATGGATAAAAATATTTTACCGCCGAAATAGGGGTTGATAAAGAAGCCGGTCAAGAAAGCGCTGCTTCCGTTGTTTTTTCAGTAATCTCCGATGGGACTCTTTTATATAAAAGTCCGGTTCTAACTTCAGGGATGTCCCCGCGCCAGATTTATCTTTACATTAAAGGACGAAAAACCTTGACCTTGAAAGTGACAGATGCTGGTGACGGCAACAAAGATGATCACGCGGATTGGGCAATGGCCCGGTTTATTGCTCACTGACAGGAACCTTACTAATATAATGAGGGTGAAAAATTATTGAATAATATGCGTCCTGTTGTGTTCGCTCACGGATTTCTTGCTTACAGACAATTTCTCGTTTGGGAATTTTACCCCGGAGTAATAGAAGCGTTTCAACAAAAAAATATTGATGCTTTCCGGCCTATTGTCCATCCAACAGCCACCATTGAAACAAGGGCAGATCAATTATTGAATGCCATTAACAGAGAAATCGGTACTCATGAATCGTTTCATATTATCGCCCACAGTATGGGGGGATTGGACAGCCGTTTTCTCGCATCACCCAACGGTTTGAATCAAGGAAATCGAGTCGTTTCTCTTACCACTATCTCCACCCCACATCGGGGATCGAAAATGGCGGAAGGTATTCCGGAACCTTTTAAAAATCTATGGGCTACCGGTGCCGGTTTGTTGAAAAATATGACTTCTTCGAAAGAAAGCCAGGATTTTCTAGCCGCTATTGCCGAAAATCAATGGGACTCAGTGGAGCAATTATCACCGGATTATTTGTGCAATGTTTTTAATCCAAGAATTATAGATGCCCCAAAGGTACATTATTATTCTTATGCCGGCTCGCTTTTTAAAAAGAAAAAAAACTTTCTTACTTCTCTGCGAAAGTCATTAGCTTCGAATCTATGCAAAATCAAAGGAGAACATGATGGATTGGTCACAGTCGAGTCGGCTAAATGGGGGACGTTTAAAGGGATTCTACCGGCGGATCATGGAGAGCAGGTTGGGTTGCAAATTATTCCGTGGGTGAAAAACACGTTCGATCACGTTTCTTTTTTCTTATCCGTTGCGAAAGATTTGCAGGAATTGGAAGAAACCTTATTTTCTCACTGAGTTATTAACGCCATACCGGCAATCCCGCTATATTTAATCCAACTTTGTAAAAGCCAGTGCGAGCGGTAATGTACAATGTTTTATTGTCTTTTCCTCCGAAAGCACAGTTCGCCGGTTGTTCGGATACTTTGATCACAGCGATTTGCTGCCCTGACGGATTGAATACGGCGACCCCGATTCTCGAAGTGGCGTACAAATTGCCTTTTGAATCAACTTTGATACCGTCTGGTGTGCCAATTTCAACGAAAACTTCTCCATCTTTGAGTGAACCGTCTTTATCCACTCGAAATTTACGGATATGGTTTCTGTTTGAAGAATCTGCAATATAGATAATGTTTTCATCGGGAGAAAAGGCAATACCGTTGGGCCGGTCAAAATCTTTAGTCAGCAATACCGGTTCTTCACCAGGCGTAACACAATAAACACCGTGAAATGTTAGTTCCTTTTCACCCGGCCGGACTCCATATGGAGGATCGGTAAAGAAAATCATTCCATCTGAGCGTACAACGCAATCATTTGGGCTGTTTAAGCGCTTGCCTTTATATTGGTCAGCGATGACGGTGATTGTTCCATCTTTTTCCGTTCTTGAAACGCGTCGGTTACCATGTTCACATGCGATTAAACGTCCCTGCAAATCAAAAGTTAAACCATTCGAATTCCCGCTGTTCTCCCGCCAGATTGAGGTCGTTTCACTTTCCACATCCCATTTTACGATATGATGAGATGGGATATCGCTGAACAACACATACCCGTCTTTATGCCAAACAGGGCCTTCGGTGAACTTGAATCCATCCGCCAGTTGAACCACTTCGGAGGTGGTAATATCACCTCCGGCAAGATTTTTACTCCCGATTGAATATGGTGCGATCATTGTGAAGGAAATAATCAGAAAAATATACCGTTTCATTTTTGCTCTCCTAAAAACATTAATAAATATATCCTAATCATACTCTCGTTATATCTTCATTTATAGATAGCCCAGATGGCAGGGACAAGGCGAATGCCAGCTCTTGAACTCTTCCCGGCGTAACTTTCATTTCTGAATATCATCTCACGGCATTCCAATGTGAATAGAGTTAAGCGATCCAAGTAATTCATCCTTTTCTCCGACTGAATCCATTCGATGCACATTAAAATAGATCATTTCACAACCTGGATCGGTAAATTCAGTCAGGAATAAAAATAATTCAGGATATTCTCCCGTGGTAAAGCCAATTTTTTTCCAACCTCTCGCCATACAAGCCAAACCGCTTCCATTTTTGTTTACGATAATGGGGCCTCTTAAACTCAGGGGATCAAGTGTCAATGTGCGTAAATCTTCCACTTTTTTATTATAGGTACGATTCAATCCGAAAATAATCGGACCTCTCATTACCGCGACTCGTCCGGCTTGAACTTTTCTTCCTTTGATTAACCGCCAAGTCATTGGCATATGCAGTTCCATACAGTCGCCCACCTGCCAAAGCCGCCTATAGATAAAAGTTGTTTCTCCGTCAGGAATTTCACTAAGTAGTTCACCATTGAGAAAGACGGTAGCTTTTTTGCACCACTGTGGGATTCGCAGTTTGACTGGAAAGGTCATCGCTTTTGAAGGCTTCAAGCGAATTGTGACTTTGCCGGATTTTGGATAATGGGTTTCTTGTTTGACATGTAGAAATACCCCTTTTTCCAACTTAATATTGACTTCGGAATCGGTATACAGATTTAGTGTCAATCCACCATCACCAGTATAGTAAATCATTCTGGGGAGTTCGGCGATAATCCGGCGGTAGTTCCCAGGACAACAATAAGTGTCGTATTTGTAATAAACTCTTGGTCCCTCGAAAGGGGTAAAATATCGAATTTGCCGTCCATCGTGGGATTGGGCCGCGAACAAACTGTTGTAAATTGCTCGTTCCATAATATCCCCGTATCTCAAATCACCGGTGATCCGTATCATTTCATCTAAAAGCCTGATCAGATAAGTCGTTGCACAAGTTTCTCCCAAAGCAGATGTTCCATCTTGGTTGTTGTGCCAGCATTCACTTTTACCGCAAGTACCGGTGATAACCATTCCGTCCTGATTGATCAAAAAATTTAAAACCTGGTTTGTCTGTTGAAGTAATTTTAGATCGGGCTGCAAATGGTAAAGTTGAATTTGAGCAAAACATTTATTCAAATAGGCGAAAGCATGACCTTTTACTGGTGTAAATCGGCCTAAAATAATCTCCTGATCCCATTCTGGTAAATTTAAAATGTCTGTGCAAAAATCTAGATATTGTCGTTCACCGGTTTCCTTATATAGCTGCAGAAGGGCTTCCTCCAATCCGACAGTTGCCATTTCCTGCGTGAACCGATTTTGAACACTCATACTTTTCAGGAAAGTACCCCAATGGTCTATAAGATGATCAGCCAGTTTAGTGGCAGCGTTCAAGGAAGTGTCCTGTTGGAAATAATGATAATCACTGCTCAAGCCAAGAATCAGGTATGCCATTTCGGATATATCCCAAAGTGTTTTATAGCGTCTTTTAGGAAGAAATATTCCGATATAGCCATCTACTTCCTGTGTTCTAAGCGTTTCTTCAATCACATAGTCTTTCAGGTCAAGAAGCCGCTTATCGTTGGTTTTGGCCACGGCATGAACAAGACTATCAATTAACAATCCAAGGCCGATGAAATTTTCACCGTTACGCCTCTGCTTAAATTGATAGAGAAAATCATTATCGATATTTAATTGAAGAAAATTGTTTTCTATTATTTTTTCGAGATGGTCTTCGATTACACCACCGGCTTTAACCTGTTTAGGATCAACCGGAATCAATGTATTTGTGATCTGGGATTGCCCCATGGCCGGAAACACAAAAAAAGAGAACAACATGAAAATAATTAAACAGTAAATCCCCCAAAAGGGTATCCCCAGATTCTGTTTTTCGGTGGGTGACATTTCTTCTGAATGAAAAAGGGGAAACATCATCTCATCCTGCTTTTTAAAGGATTTGATCGTATCATGATGCAAGCAATAGCATAAAATTTCCGCATGAAAAAGGGGCAGGAGACTAATCCTGCCCTGTCTGCCAACTATGAAATGTCATTTTTTATAGTCATTGTTACTGTTGCCTCCGTTCTCTTCGGCGTGCCTGTATGGCCTCAATTTCTTTTTGTACTTCTTCTGATTTAGACCTCCACGCTTGTTTTTGTTCGTCATTGAGCACCTCTTCTGCTTTGGACACGAGGGCGGATTTGACATCATCGAATTTTTTTTGCGCTTCTTCACTAACTCCTTCTCTGCGAGGGAAAGCGGGAATGATAGCTTCCGTGAGTTGTAGTGCCAGAGGCTTAAGTGCCGCACGCTGCTCTTCTTTCAGTTCAATCAATCGTAATCCCCGCAATTCAGGTACAGGGGTACGAAAACGGAGGGACAAGATGGGTTCGATATCTTTAAGTTCTTTTTCTGACAAGATATCCTTCAATTCTTTTTTCAAGGCAATGGCCATATTATTCTGAAATTGCTCAAAACGTTCCCGCCGTTCTTCCCTGCTCATACTTTGCCAATCCGTATTCTCACCGCGCATTTTTTCAAACAATTGCCCGCTGATTTCTTCATAGGTGGATATGACTTGCTCGGATTTTTCCGCATTCAGTAACAAGGCATCGCATAGAATTTCCGCCGCCCGTGTACGGAAACCGCCTCTTCCACCCCGCTGTGCATAAGTGACATCCGCTACTATCGCGACTAAAACCAAAGAGCATAAACCTGTGAGTAGAATTTTTTTCATTTCGATTCTCCTTTGATCAGTCTCCTACTTTGTGAGTTGATTAACAAGAATCCAACGGATACTTGATGAGCGCTTTACCCGCAAAAAATGAGCCATGCCTTATAAGAGAAAATTGATGCAATTTCTAAATAAGTTGAGCAGATATTTCTCATTCATCTGTTGGTTTGCGCAAAATTTGCGCAAAAAAATTTTATTATTCTTCCTCTAATTTCTCGACCTGAATTTTCGAGGCGGAAACGTTTTTTAGTACCGTTGCATCTCCTTCCACCGTACCGATCGGCTGAACTTCACTTGCCGCTTTCGGTTTATCGTTGGTCGAGGCCGGGGTTTTACCGTAAAATATGCAAAAGGCATGACCCGGTGGCCAGTAAGCAAGTTCACCGATTTCCATCTCTTCTCGCCCCTCTTCAATCTCCAGGTCTAATGGGATTCCGAAATAAATTTCATCTCCCCAGTGGTTGAAAGGCAGGTCAAAAGGCAAGGCATCATAAATAGCGTTGGCCGCATTGTTCTTCAATAATGAGGCATTCAATGCAACATCACCGACTTTGATTTTTATTTTCATAACTTTACTCCAAGGAATAGAATAAATTGCTTTTTCAGTTCGTTTGTTTAAGGCCGTATATTTTTGGGCGGAACCATGTTTTCTTATTCGCTCGCATTAACCAACAAATCTTGTTTTGTCCTTTGTGTAAAGCCACGTGGAAACAAGACGGCAGTAAACTTTTTTTATCGGGATCATATCGAATTATTCCGTCACTCTGAAGAATAATTCCATTAAACAAAACATGATTATCGAGCTGTTCAACACCGTTTATTGTGTCCAATAAAAGAAACGGTGATGCATGAGCTGGCTCGATTTCAAAACGGTATATCCCAGTTCGTTCGGCAGTAACTTCTGCTTCAATCCAAAACAGGCATTCTTCCATTGAAGCATCTTTGATAAATTCTCCCACATGAAACGACTTGGAGGATGGTACAGGATTCAGATCGTGAATTTCCTTTTTTTGCGATATATCTGCATATCCCATTAATAATGACTCGCCATCAGTGGATACTTGTGACCGTTCTTCGGAAAAACGCTGGTTTGAAATAAGAGCGTAAGGTCCCTTTAATTTTATTTTTTGGGGGAGGCCATCGTCGAAATTAAATTCAACACAATCGATTCCAACCACATAGTCTTTCGATTTTTTATTTTTTCCACGAACAATGATCTTGAATCGAGGTTCATCCGCAGCATGAAGAAAAATTTTCTCCTCAGAACGATACTCTTTTGGTTTTACCTGGCTTGAATATAAATCGAGTGACTGAAAAACACCGGTATTATTTATTTGAACTTCGATCTCAGGACTTTCCGGTGATTGAGTTAAGGTGCATGCGAATTTATACCATCCGGAAAAACGTATTGGAGGAGAAAGAATCATAATGGAAGAACCCAATCCGGCGGCTTCAAAACGCAATTGACAGTTGTTACTCCAATCAGGTCCATGAGGCAGCATATCTTGAGGTTCGTAAATCCCTCCTGAAACCATGACCGCCTGCTCTTCAGCTTCCCATTGTCGATAAAATATTTTTTGGCGGGATTCATTGTTATCTTGAGAAGCAAGTACATTGTCCTTTTCAATTTCAATCACCGGTTGTTTCAACGGAACACTTCGGAAATGCCGTCCCTTGGGTGGATAGGGCCATGGAAAAGGCTCATGCGGTTCTTCCTGATACCAATAGACCATCGTTGAATAATCACTGTGGCGCATGTTGGCATGGCCATGTTCAAACGTCATCAAAATACCGTTATCAAATGGAATAGGAGAGGCAAGAAAAAGCCTTAACATGAATTTTTTGTTATGGAGGTCTTCTACTCCTCCCGCCAAAGGCCAATTTATGGTCTGAGCTTGCCAGGCTTCATCAAAAAAACCTTCATTTCCCGATCCTGAAAGAAGTGGCGGATAGTCATCAGAATCCACAAACACCATAGCGTCACTGTCCGGAGCGGGTGAACGCATCATGGCGATGCCAATTACATGCCCTTTTCCGGTTGTGTTAAGAGCCACATAGTTTTGATCAGGAGAGCACAAAGGTTCTTCGAAATCTTCGCTGAATTCAACGGTTTCCACATCGGTTTCATTATTCCGGTTCCACCAGGCATGAAAGGTTCGTAAAGGTGAAGGCAATGCCGCTTTTTTTTGAAGATAAAAAACCATTTCAACTTTGACTGCCTCCGTTTCTTTTCCGTTTTCAAGGGTAAATCGGGCATGTTCTTTAAATGGCATTGGGAGATAGCAATACCTTTGTTGAGCAGTCACTGTCCCTAATCCTATGCTGTTTACTCGCCCTCCGAAAAAATCGAACACCGGAGCGGCGATACTCGGCTCGAATTCATTTTCCCAATAGCCTCTCAGCATCAACTCCCGCCCGGTTTCGTTTCTGTTTTTGCCGGACCAGCGCATCTGAATCCCTTGGATAACCGCAGGGCCGTCAAACGTCGCAAATTCAACTGTTTCTCCAGCCGGAATGGAGGCAGAAAAATTGATCAACTCTCTGGAGGAACCGATGGCATTGGGAGGTTGACTGCGTGTGCGAAATTTTTTTGCAACGGTTGAAAAATTTTTTTGTTCGGCGGATGTGATGGGTAGTTCTAGAGAAGTGACTTTAGCATCCGAAGGAAAATTAAGGTAGTCAATTTGGTAAAAGCAAGGCGTGGTGATGGAAATTTTACAAAATTTTTCATAGGGTATTGGTACATAACACCAATGGGCGCCTTGAATATCAAACGTCCCACGAACAAATGGTTTCATAAAAGGCTTTTGTTTGCTTAAAAACAGATTCCGAAACGGCATTTGGACAATGGGTGTCCCTCCGTCATCCACATGAATACGCACAATGCCTTCCGGGTCGGCCGACCATATACGGACAACCGCGCCCGGACCTTCCATTTCTGCAATGACATACCATTTGCCCTCTTTGCGTATATAACCGCTCCCGTCATTATTGCCGCCACTTCGGTCGAAACTGGACCACATCCCCATCTTGTAATTTGGTGCTTCCCATAACGAATCCAGATCGACGGTTTGACGCAGTAAAGAAGAAAAAGTGACCGGTTTATTTTGACCTGTGCTATAGGGAGGAAAAAGTAGGATGAATAGATATAAAATAACAACGTTTATGTAAATCAGTGCAAATTTATTGAACAATAAAAAGAAGTTCTCACCTTTCTTGTTGCCGTCTCGATGTTTCAACCACCACCTCGAGATGTCTGGTTCCTCTTTGTATTTGCATATTGACTTCTTCATTGGGTTTTGTGCTTAAGATGTAATAAAGGAGATCTATGCCTTGATTGACTTCGCGTCCGTTAAATTTAACTATATTATCTCCTTCTTTTAAACCCGCTTTGGCTGCCGGACTATCTTTTTCCAATTCGGTGATAATAATTCCTAATAAAGCGTCTTTGAATTCCAATCCTGGAATCCAGCCTCGTTCCTTTTTGCCTTTTTCGATAATTTCAGTTGCGGAATCCAATATAAGGTCACTTGGAATGATAAAGGAAATTCGCGGCCAGTTACCGACATGGAATTCCGTGGCGATCATGCCTATCAATTGGCCGGAAGGACTGAATACCGGCGCCCCTTCATTACCCGGAAATAAGGGCAAATCAGTTTGTATGTATCTTTCCAACTCAAAGAGATTCAATCGCCGGTAATACCCCCCGATCATGCCGGAAAAAGGAGTGGCATGAAGATCGTAAGGGCGCTGAATTGTCATGATATAAGACGCGATGGGCAGTTTTCCTGATATGTGATGAATATCGATATGCGTTGGGAAAGAAGCGTCTTTCACTTCCAATACTGCAATACCGGTTGCTTTATCCATGCCCAGTAGTTTTGCGTTGAGTTCTTTTCTTGAATCGCTGGAAAGTATAATATTCCCGCCTAAAGTCGCACTTTTCACGACTGTACTTAACGTCACCAAATGGTTGGAGTCGATGGCGAATCCTGCTCCCTGCTCACGATTATTTTCCAGCATTTGGTTTTTATATATTTCAAGCTGCCGTTCCCAACTTTTTATCAAGTTTTCAAAGAAAGAAAAACTGCCGACATCCCCCCCGCCAGCTACAACTTCCTGATATTCACTAAGCCGTTTAACCGTATTGTCATAACGCTGCATGATATAATCTTTGGGAATTTCCACACTGACAGAGTAGACCGCGGGTGAATTTCGCGTAAATGTTTCATAGACCGCCCAGTCTCCCTGTCCAAAAGCAGTAGCAGATATAATGAAAAGAAGACTTGTTAGACCTATTTTCCTGCTGTTCACTTTCATTTCAATCGCCTTTTTTCTTATAATAAAACCAATTCAACAAACGGAATCTATTTAATAAAGTAACGTTACTTTCCCGTTTCGTAATAGTGAAGAAGCCGCTGTATATCAACTTTGTCCTTTCTTCTGTTTTCTTTTACGTAATTCATTAAGGTTCCCTTGCGCCAGTTTATAATCTGGAGGTGCCAACAAAACCGCCCTTTCAAGGACAGATTGTGCTTCATCATATTCTTCTGCTTCAAGCAGAGACCCCCCCAAATCTGATAAATATACATAGTTATCAGGATCAAGACTCACAACGTACCGGGCTTTTTCTACAGCTTTTTTGTGTTGCCCCATTTTTCCATAACAATAATACATGCCTTCATGGTATAGCAGTATATCAAGATGTTTATTGGCTGCAGTTGAATACAGATTTAAAGCATTTTTATAATCTTTTTTATCTGTTAAAAAAGTACCAGCTTTATCAATTATCTCTGATATATTTTCGGTTTCAGCTGGCAAATCAGTGAGTTCAAGGAAATATTTCATACCTTCATTTACTCTTCCGTATTGATATTCCAATGATCCCACCGATAAAAGAGCAGGAGCAAAGGTGGGATCAATTGCTAAGGCCACAATTTCACCCCAGAATAAATCTTCTTCACTGTTTTCTGTTCCCATAAACGCATCGAACATTTCGTTAGCAATACTTGAATGATATTGATAATCCGCAGCGCACCGCCTCTCCTCTTTAGGTAACGATGCATATCTTTTGCGGGTCTCGGCAAGTTCTTTATCTTTAACGATTAAACGGGAAAAAGGAGTGTTCTTAATGTTTAAAGACATAAGCAAAATTATCCTCTACTCATATTTCTTCAAAAATTCTTTTAAAATCTTACCATTAAAATAATTCTTTCGTAAACCGATAATGTTCTACACTGCGTTCTTTGCATACTGTCACTCCTGGGTAAAACAGGCGTCCCCGCCTGTGCTGTTATTCATCCAGCAACGCAAGCGAGGACGTTTGCTCTACCCGCAATTCTACCTCTGCATACTGGAGAGTCATCTCTTTCAATGATATGATGCTAGTTTAAACGGTGTGATAGGAGAAAAAAATGGGTGTGCTGACCAAAAACTTTTTTAAAGGTTTAATTATTCTTGTCCCCATAGTCGTAACCCTATATGTTGTATACAAAGTTTTTGTTTGGATTGACGGGATTTTGAGAATCCCGATACCCGGTGTGGGCTTTGTGGTTACCATTGTTTTGATTACGATTATCGGCACGCTGGCTTCCAATTTTTTTGTCAAAAAAGTGTTTGATTTGACTGATTACCTTTTTACCAGGATGCCATTGTTAAAATTGCTGTACAATTCCATAAAGGACTTGATCGGTGCCTTCGTTGGTGAGAAAAAACAATTTGACCGCCCAGTCATTGTGACTTTATCGCCGGATTCACATGCAAAAATCATCGGGTTTGTTACACGTGAATCTATGGATTTTTTGGGGATCAATGACCATGTAGCCGTTTATCTTCCTCAGTCTTTCAATTTTGCGGGTAATCTATTCATTTTCCCTAAAGAACAAGTACGGCCTCTGAATATGGATAGTTCAAATGTAATGGCGTTTCTTGTTTCTGGTGGAATTTCAGGTACAAATGAAAGTACAGATACGCTCTCCCAAATGAAATTCAATAAGAAATGAAGGAGTTGTAACACGGGCTTTACAGTTAAAGTGGTGAACATTCTTGTGCCATAAAATTGTATTTGTGAAGTTTTTTAGTTAAAAATAATTTGATTTTTGTCAATAAATGTGTTATGGTTAAATTAAAATATCGTTTAAAAGGAGGCAAAATGTCTGATAATTCAGAAATTTTTAACTCACCCTCATGGATTGAGGATACATTTGAATTAATGGAATTATATATGCCTGAGCAACGGCAAAATTTTGATAATTTACGCCGCTTGGCTAAGAAAAAACGAAAAACCAAAGTATATACCACTTTACTTACTCAAAATTCAATTACTGAACTTCAAAAATAAAAATGCCTAACTGGAAAGAAATATTAAACGAAATTCTAGAAACCGGTGGTCCTCATGATGTCATTCGAAGAAAATATTTGTTCAAACTTCATAAGAAAACAGGAAGAAATATTATTGCTTATTATTCCGGTTGGCAACAAAAACAAGAAGTTGTTCATTATACTCAATTAAGTATTGATGATAGTGACCAGAATGGTTTTATGTCGACAATTCACAAATTGGATAGAGCGATTGGACTTGATTTAATTCTTCATACACCGGGAGGATCAATTGCGGCTACTGATGGACTAGTAAGATATTTGCGTTCTATGTTTGGCCAAAATATTAGAGCAATAATTCCACATATGGCAATGTCTGCTGGTACAATGATGGCTTTGTCATGTAAAAGTATATTAATGGGGAAACAATCTCATTTGGGTCCAATTGATCCGCAAGTTGGGGGCAAACCGGCTCATGGTGTGATTGAAGAGTTTAAAAAAGCACGAGAAGAGATTGCGCAAGATAATAATAATATATATATTTGGCAACCTATAATTTCTCATTACAACCCTACATTTATTGGAGAATGTGAAAAAGCAATTACATGGACAAATGAAATAGTAAAAGAATGGTTAAAAACGTGTATGTTTGCCGAAGATAAAAAAAATGCAAGCAAAAAAGCCTCTAAGATTGTGTCTTTTTTTAGTGATCATGAATTAACAAAGGCTCATGATAGACATATAGATATTAATTTAGCAGAGAAACAAGGAGTAGAAGTTAATAAACTTGAAGATGATGATGAACTACAGGATTTAGTACTTAGTGTGCATCATGCTTTTATTCATACTCTTTCCTCAACGGATGCGTATAAGATTATTGAAAATCATAAAGGCGTTGCTTTTATTCAAAATTTAAGGATGATCCCCGCATAAGCTCCAGATTTTGTACACGGCCAGCCCATCCACAATGGTTGGCAAAATTTCTTGAAGTGCTCGTTACCAAAATTGAGCTGTAATACCCGTGGATATTAAAAACAATTTTTATAAAGTCATCTTATGGAGGAAGATGTTTTATGAATGAAACAATTGTTCGTTCACGAGCACCGGTGCGGATTGATTTCGCCGGTGGATGGACAGACGTCTCTGATTTCTGCTGCATGACACCTGGATTTGTTGTCAATGCGGCTATCAATATCTATTCTTTTGTGACAATCAGCCCAGAATTTATCTTTCGAGCGGATGACCGTCCTGATTTACAGGAACGGGGCGTTGTCGATCACAAAGGGATCACTCTATATTCCAGCGACTTCGATTTATACGTGCAGGCGAAAACTATCCGCGAATTGGAGTACGATGGCAATATCGACCTGGTCAAGGCGGCTGTCCGTCAGTTGGATGTCGAAGAGGAATTCTCTCTTATCACACAGTCCACCGCCCCTCCCGGCAGTGGATTGGGAACCTCGGCCTCAATGGGTGTTGCCCTTTTGGCGGCCTTGAATAGGTATGCCAAACGCTGCTTACTGGCGTATGAATTGGCTGAAGAAGCCAGCCGGATTGAGCGGGAAGAGTTGGGAATTCTGGGCGGAAAGCAAGACCATTACGCCAGCGCTACCGGCTCCGTCTCTTTTCTGGAATTTCGTGGTGAAGAGGTAAGATCATCCACATTGGATCTCACACGCAATGTCATTCTTGAATTAGAAAAGAATCTGGTGCTTTGCTATACCGGTCAATCGCGGTTGTCCGGAGAAGTTCATGCCCGCGTTAAAGAACGTTTTGAAAACAACGATCCTGAAACAGTCCGTGCCATCGAGGATATGAAATCCATCGCTTCAGAGATGAAGGTAGCCTTGATGAAAGAAGATATGAAAACGTTTGCCGATTTGCTGTCCCGCAATTGGGAATGCCAGAAAAAACTACATCCTTCCGTCACCAACGAAACCATAGAAAACATATTCTCCGCAGCGAAGGGTAATGGTGCCATTGGGGGAAAAGCCTGCGGCGCCGGTGGTGGTGGATGTGTTCTTTTTTACTGCCAGCCTGAACGTGAGCACAAAGTTCGACGCGCTCTTGAAAATGAAGGGGCTACTGTAATCGATTTCAATATCGACTTCTTCGGCTCGGAAACCTGGGAAATCAAACATTGACCTGAAAGATTTATGATTAGAAATGTAGACAAAGAAAAGGGGGAGTAATGCAGAAAAAAACACAACGCCGGTCATTTATAAAAAGGATGAGTGCAGGTACAGTTGCCGGACTCTTTACAATGGGAAAAGGAACTTCAACCGTTTTGGGGGCCAATGATGCTTTGCGAATAGGATGTATTGGAACCGGTGGACGCTGCCGCCGTTTAATGAGAGATTTGGCGCATATCCCCAATGTTCGCATTACCGCTGTTTGCGACATTTGGGATAATCATCTGGCCGAAGCCAAAAAACATGCCGATCCAAAAGCCACGGCAACAAAAGAGTACAGAGATGTTCTCGATGATAAAAATCTCGATGCGGTTTTAATCGCAACACCGGACCATTGGCATGTTCCAATCACAATCGATGCCTGCGAAGCGGGAAAAGATGTTTATGTTGAAAAACCGTTAACCCATGATCTGACCGAAGGCCAGTCTGTGATCGATGCTCAAAACAAGAATAAGCGAATTGTTCAAGTTGGAATGCAGCAGCGCAGTATGCCTCACATACAAAAAGCGTTTGAAATCCTGAAGAGCGGTATTCTTGGAAAAATACATAAAGTTCATCTCACCTGGAACCGGAATCATCCAACAACCCGAAAACATCAGTACGGAATCGATCCGAAAACCGTTGATTGGAAAAAATTCCTTGGATCGGCCAAAGATCAATCCTTCGATGAATTCCGCTTTCGCAATTGGCGCTGGTTTTGGGATTTTGGGGGTGGTATACTAACCGATCTCATGGTTCATTATTTGGATGTCGCGCATTGGTTCTGTGATGTCGATCATCCTTCCACAGCTCAAACAATCGGCGATCACGTCACCACAGCGGGAATATGGGAGACACCGGACACCATCCAAACATTGCTTCACTATCCGGACAAGAAATTACAAATCTATTTTGAAGGGACTTTTATCAACGCCCGAAATGGCGCCATGATGGAATTTATGGGAAGAGATGCCACTCTCTACATGGATCGTGGGCGATATGAAATTTATCCGGAAAGCGATAAGGTTCAATATCAGGAGTTGATTCTTGGACAAGGAAAACGGGGAGCCGATTTCTACTCCACACCAAACGGGGGCTTGTTACATTTAACCAATTGGATTGAATGCATCAAAAGCCGAAAAACACCCAACGCTCCAGCCGAAGCCGGTGTTAGCGCAGCGTCCGGCGCTCATTTGGGAAACCAATCTTATCTTACCGCTCAAACAGCCCTTTGGGATGCATGATCTTACCGAATGAAATATTCCGGCCCATAATCCACATAAAGCTTATTGACGACATCTTTGGCTCTGCCTTCAAAAGCATTTTCTCTTGCGCTTTTTCTTTCGGCCCAGGTATCTACTGTTCCGGTTAAAGTGACCACTCCATTTTCAACCTTGACATTCACCTGGTTTGCGTCCACAAATGGACTCCACCACATTTCATCTTTTACCTCTGTTTGGATTTCAAAGTCACTTTTCCCCAGCCATTCATGACCAACAGTGAGGTAGTCTTTCACATCGACCACGCCTCTGGTTCCCCAGGCGGCATTGACGGCGCGTTGTTCTTCGAATCCGCTGTCGACGTTGCCGTTCAGATAAGCGGTATTATCAATCACAGTGACACTCACTTCATGCTCATCAAGATAAGGATCTATATCAATGGATTCTCGAATATCGCTCGCAATTTCTTCCGGACTTCGCCTATCCGCCGGACGTACCTTCAAAAGATTAATGACTTTCCAGACGCCCACTGTATTTAATGCGTCTCTCTTTGCTGCTTGTTTCGCTTTAAGGTCGCCCACAATTCCTCTTAGAGTGCCCACACCTTCTTCAACAGTGATTTTTGGATTAAAAGAAGCCAAGCGGGGATCATACAAAAAAGCATCTTTGACGGCTTGTTCGATTTCATCATCGGATTTGTTAATATGATCAGCCCCCCATTCTGACTTTTTCTTCTCTTCACTGAACTTTTCCCAGTCAACGGTTAACATATCAGCATCGATTCGTCTGACTCCATTGACTAAGGCCAGTTCCTTCGCTCTGTTTTTTTCAGCCAAACTGCCCACTGTACCTTTGAGCATCACGACGCCATCCTGCACGTTAACATCAATTAATTTTTCACGAACCAAAACATCCCACTCCAGACGTTTAACAATATCCGATTCGATTTCCTCGTCTCTTCTTTCCGCCTGATAACGGATGGTGATTTGATTAGCGATTTCTGTTATTCCTTTTACATTCTTGGTGATTTTTTCACAAATATCTTTTTCTGCCCAAGATTGAACCATCCCGGTCAAAATAACTCTTCCATCATTTACGCGGACACTGATATCATAGACATCGACTACCGAGTCTTTGGAGAGGGCTTCCTCGACGCTATTTCGAATCTTTTCGTCTGACCGGTCTATTGGCTTGACTTGAATTTGGTTAATAACCGACCGTACTCCTTTGAGATTTTCAGCGATTTTGGCGGCTCGTTCTTTTTCCAAGATATTTTTTACAGTTCCCTCAAAGGTAACGATACCCTCATTGACGGTAACATCGATGTAATCGGCTGTAACGGCATCATCTTTGGCCAACCTGTTCTCAATTGCCTTTTTGACTTCTTTATCAGTGGGTTGTTCTGATTCTTCTGCAAAGACCAAGGGACACAGAGTTATCAAAGTTATACACAACACAAAAGAAAATATCTTACGCTTGATGTTAAACCAGGAGATCGTTTTTTGTTCCAATAACTCCGTAAAAGGATACATTATAATGTCCTCCATATTTTATTTGTGAGTTCTTAAAGCAAGCAATATGCCAAAGCTGGGAAATAAAAAAAAACAATACGTGCAGCTGTGATGAGATGAAATATAAGTATGGGCTCGCCCTTGTGAGCGCCAGCTCTTGTGGTGGACTTACCCTTATAGTGTGACCAATCCCCTACAGGTGCCTTCTTTTCGTGAACCCTTGCTTTTACAATAGGGTAACCGCTTTTTAATAGTGCCTTGCTTGTTTGGATTCCCTTGCCTGTCTTGCTATACAAATTTATACATTAACGTGTAAATAATAAACAAAATGGAAAAGGATGTCATTCACTGTTTTCTTGCTCAGGCTGACGGTACTGCTCGCGCCGAAGTTGTTTTTTGCGGGATTGTTCAAGAATGTTTTGCTTTTCGAGCACTCGGGATTGTTCCTCGACCGAGCGTTCATGGGCAGCGTCGCCAATGGTGCCCTTCTTTCTTTCATCCAACTCGGCAAGCACTTCTTCCCGCCCATACAAAATTAACACATCCCCTTCCAGGATTTCAGTATCCAATGTAGGCGCACCTATATAATCTCCGCTTTCACGAGTGATTCCAAGAATTACGACTCCTTCTTTAAATAAATCCAAATCTTTCATCTCTTGACCGGCAACCCAATCACTTGGCTCCACTTTCATTTCTCGAACACTGTAGTTACCGGAAAGCCTTAATAAATTCGCATAATCAAATACTTCCAATGAAGTCCACCGTGAAAGCGCCCACTCGATAATTTTTTGCATTTGGTAATCGATCCATTTATTGACAGATATAAACCACAGGGCAACCAAACCGATAAGTAACCACATCAAACGGTAGGCCATCTCCCCTTCTTTCACATTGATAAAAGACAGTATTAATGAGGATATCGCCGTGATGACCCCTGCATTTCCCAGCAGCATGACAATCGAAATAATTCGCCGTCTCACTGGGTGTGTTAACATATGTTCAGCTTCTTGAGTGGTATATCCCACCCCGGTAAAGGCGGATTGCGCTTGAAAACGAGACATTTCTCTCGATGCGCCAGTCAAGGTAAGTGCACTGGCGGCGATTCTCACCACCAGTAATGAAAGTGTCAATATGATTAGGAGAGAAATGATTGCGGCCATTGGTCCTATGTCCTCCTTTATTTCCTCAATTCCTGATCCAAAAACAAAATATTTCTTTTTATACTAAGGATTTCCCCCACCTCTTTTTAGGGAACTCGCTTATTGAACAACTAAACTGAACATGAATACTATTTAATAGTTAGGAAATTAACTTTATTAAGGAGTGAATTATGATTGATTCATTTTCGTATGCTGTGAAAGGGTTTGGAACTTCTTTTTTGGCCAACGTAATAAGAATATCCTTTATTCTTTTGATCGTGTTACCATTATCTTATTCGGCTGAAAAAGTTATTACAGATTACTCCATTACCCAAGCCATTGAGGACGAGTTTATAGAAGATCAAGCTGTTTCTTTCAATGAAATCGATGTGAGTACACGAGACGGTATCGTTACTTTATCCGGCACCGTCAACAATATTCTCTCCAAAGAGCGTGCTAAACGCATAACCGAAAGTGTTAAAGGAGTTCGTGAAGTCATCAACAATATTTTGGTCATGCCGCCGGATGATATATCCAACCAACAAATATTGGACGATGTCAGGAAAGCGATTATTTCAAATCCCGCCACTGAGAATTTTGAAGTTGAAGTGTCTGTCGGCTTGAACGGTGTTGTCATGATTATGATTGGTATGATTATCAACCACGATATTCTTTTGATAACGACGAAGATATAAAGAGAAACATCGAAAATCAATTGTGGTGGAGTCCTTTTGTGAATTCGAAAGATATCAATGTGAAAGTGAAAGACGGAACGGCTATTTTGACGGGAACGGTTAATTCACGGTTGGAATACAAAGCAGCTACAGAAAACGCTTATGAAGGTGGAGCGACCTGGGTGGAAAATAACATCAAAGTAAAAACACCGGCTGAATAAAGTTTACTGGAAAGTTTTTTTACCCTCAGATTTCAATAATGGGGTCACATATCCGTGTCCCTACATTATTAAGGAGGTTTGAATAGATATTGCAGATTATTGTGTGATGATTAAATGGGCCAAAATGGCGCACTGAAATTTTATCACCAGTCTTGCGGTCGAGACCCATTCATTAGACCTTTTTCCGTAAGTCTAATATATTCAATGCCTTGCAATGTATTTGCTTATTTTGAAACATTTGCGTATATATTTGGCACTTTTTTTGTTTTATGAAAAAACAGATGATAAATAAAAAACGAAAATTGAATCGAAGTTGATTTTTAATAGAACCTCGATTTAGGAAAGATTCAGGAGGTAAATAATTATGAGTAAAACAGTTGGAATTGACCTAGGCACTACGAATTCAGTAGTTGCCGTTATTGAAGGTGGAAATCCCGAAGTGATCGCGAACGCTGAGGGAAACCGTACCACCCCTTCTGTCGTAGGTTTTACAGATGATGATCAACGGCTTGTTGGACAAATTGCTAAACGGCAGGCAGTGGTCAACCCTGAAGGGACGGTCTACTCAGCCAAACGTTTTGTCGGCCGCCGATGGGGCGAAGTCGATGAAGAAAGCAAAATCGTATCGTATAAAGTCGTGAAAGGCGACAACGAGTCGGTTCGTTTTGAAGTAAAAGGTAAAAAATATGCCCCAGAAGAAATATCCGCTCAAGTCTTGCGCAAACTGGTGGACGATGCCAGTAATTACTTAGGTGAAAAGGTGACCGATGCAGTCATCACTGTTCCTGCTTACTTCAACGATTCTCAGCGCCAAGCCACAAAGGACGCTGGTAAAATAGCCGGGTTGAATGTGTTGCGTATTATCAACGAACCGACAGCCGCCGCGTTGGCCTATGGCATGGACAAGAAGCAGGACGAGACTATTGCTGTCTATGACCTTGGAGGTGGAACGTTTGACGTTTCCATCCTTAGTGTCGGTGAAGGCGTTTGTGAGGTGCGAGCCAGCGCAGGTGATACCCACTTAGGCGGTGATGACTTTGATAAGCGTATCGTTGATTGGCTCGGTGATGAATTCAAAAAGGACTACGGTATCGATATCCGCAACGATAAACAAGCTTTACAGCGTCTATATGAAGGCGCTGAGAAAGCGAAATGCGAATTGTCCAGCGTAATGGAGACTCAGATCAACCTGCCATTTATTACAGCGGATCAAACCGGGCCAAAGCACCTGAATTACAAACTCACCCGGGCAAAATTTGATGCCTTGACTGAGGATTTGGTAAAACGCTGCATGGGCCCCGTCAAACAGGCACTGAATGATGCCAAATTGGCGGAATCCGACATTGATGAAGTCATCTTAGTCGGCGGTTCAACCAGAATCCCAGCTGTACAGGAGCTAGTCAAGAATCTTACCGGTGGTAAAGCGCCAAATCAAAGCGTGAATCCTGATGAAGTGGTAGCAGTTGGTGCTGCTATCCAGGCCGGTGTTTTGGGTGGAGAAGTCAAAGATGTGCTTCTGCTCGATGTGACTCCGCTGTCACTTGGTGTTGAAACGCTTGGCGGTGTAATGACGAAGATTATCGAACGGAACTCAACTATCCCCTGCCGCCGCAGTGAAGTCTTCTCGACGGCAGCCGATAATCAGCCAGCTGTGGATATTGTGGTGCTCCAGGGTGAGCGTGAAATGGCTCGTGACAACCGGCAACTTGGTCAGTTCAAGTTGGAAGGTATTCGGCCCGCTCCACGCGGCGTTCCCCAGATCGAAGTGACCTTCGATATCGACGCCAACGGTATTCTGCATGTTTCCGCCAAGGATAAGGATACCGGCAAAGAGCAAAAGATCACCATTAGCGGGTCGACCAATCTGGATAAGTCCGAAGTGGATCGCATGGTCACCGATGCAGAACAAAACGCCCAAAAAGACAAAGAAATGCGTGAATACATCGAACTTAAAAACCAAGCGGACACGTTGACTTACCAGGTTGAGCAGCAATTACAGAATCTGGGTGACAATGTATCTCCTTCTGAAAAAGGCCGCTGTGAGCAAATCATCAATGATCTGCGAACGGCTCTGAAGGAAGATGCACCAAAAGATCGCATCGAAACCCTGATGAACGATCTGCAAAACACCATAAACACTATTGGACAGGCTGCTTATCAATCCGCACAGGGACCGGCTGGTCCTGGCCCAGACGAGTCCAGTGGTGAAACCGGTACATCCGAGGAAGAAGACGTCATCGACGCTGAATACAAAACCGGTACATAATATTCAATTACATAAAAAGTGGACGGCTCATGTAAAAATCATGAGCCGTCCCGGTTTAAATCCAACGAACGTTCAAAATAAGGATTGATAATATGAATGAAGAAAAACAACAAGTCAATCATAATTCCGAAGAACATGAAGTGACAGAAACGCTGGATGAGATTAGTCAGGAAATTGAACAATTGCAGGATCAAAATCTAAGGCTGAGAGCAGAAATCGAAAACATGCGAAAGCGTTTCCAGCGTGATTCCCATGAAATTCGCCTTCGGGAAAGGGAAGAGGTTGTCCGGGAATTGCTTCCTGTTTTAGATAGTATCGACCGGGCGCTGCAAGTGGAAAACGCCCATAAAAATCCCTGGTATGAAGGCTTTAAACAAATCGATGATTTGTTCTTCAAAAAATTGGAACAACTTGGAGTGAAACCGATCCCTACAAGCAAGTCCCGTTTTGATCCCAAATACCATGAAGCGATGTCCACAGTTGCCATACCCAATGTTGAAGATGGATACATTTATGATGTGATCGAAACCGGTTATATTTTAGATGATGATCGTTTGTTACGGCCTGCAAAAGTGGTTGTAGTTAAAAATTCATAAAAGAGTAAAGGGAAAATGTCAACGACATATAAAGACTATTATGAAATTCTGGGCGTCAGCCGTGACGCAAGTCAGGATGAGATTCACCGGCAGTTCCGTAAATTGGCCCGCCAATATCATCCTGACATCAACAAGGACCCGCAAGCCGAAGATAAATTCAAAGAAATTAACGAAGCCTATGAAGTTTTGCGGGATCCGGAAAAACGTAAACGGTACGATTCCCTTGGCTCCGGCTGGCAAACTGGACAAGACTTCACTCCACCGCCCGGTTGGGAAAATGTAAACTTTGATTTTCGCTCTACCCCCGGCGGTGAAGGATTTGGATTCGGTTCTTTTGGAGCCGGTGATTTCAGTGATTTCTTTGACACTTTGTTCGGCGGTGGTGGCATGGGAGGTTTTTCATCCTTTGGTTCAACCGGTAGGGGAAAACATGCTCAACAAGGCTATCAAAGAGTTACACGCGGACGTGATATCGAAGCCGAAATGGAAGTATCGCTTGAAGATGCTTACCATGGCGCGACGAAAAGTGTTGAACTGCAGGTTCAAGAAGCCAATGAATACGGACAGATCGTTCCCCAAAGGAAA
>CAZXSQ010000002.1:0-7446 GCA_964643335.1 uncultured bacterium | reverse complement strand
TGTCCGTTTAAGCCAGCAAGGCGGGAAGGGAAGCGGCGGTGCGCAAGCGGGGGATTTATTCATAACTATTCGACTTGCTCCACATCCTACTTTTAAGGTCAATGAGTATGATCTTGAAACCGATTTACCCGTTTCACCGTGGGAAGCTGCCTTAGGAGCAGATGTCAACGCCCCAACGTTGGATGGTTCAGTGACGGTACATGTCCCGGCTGGTATCAATTCAGGAAAAAAGTTGAGACTGCAGGGAAAAGGATTGCCAAAAAAAGGAGGAAGACGTGGCGATGAATTTCTCCGTATCAAAATTGTGGTGCCTAAACAACTCTCGCAAGAGGAACGTGAGGCTTTTGAAAAACTGGCACAAACTTCCGAATTTAAGCCGCGTGGATAATATTCATGGAGATTGGTAATGGCGGAACAGAAGTATTCGATAACTATATATAAACGATATAAACGCTTTGACTCCACTTACTTAAGTTCGGATGAACTGGCTGAAGAAAGTGGTCTTCATCCTGAACTGATTCAACGTTTGGTCAAACTAGGATTGATTGATCCGGTCAAACAATCCCCAGAACCTCTGTTTGATGAAACCGGCCTTCTGCGCATCCGTAAAATGGTTCGCTTGCATGATGATTTAGGCATTACTTGGAGTGATTTGGGGATCATTATGGATTTGCTCGAAAAAATCAACGAACTCGAAGCCGAAAATCGCCGATTGCAGAAGCGTCACTCAAAGCAGTAGGGTGGGCTCAAAGCGGAGAAAAGCCCTCAACATAACCAATGCTTTAAATGGTAAAATCGATGCGGTTGGAATAATGTAACTCAAAACGAAGCGTAGCCCACCGTGTTTTTTAAAGCGGGTGCCAAGGGCAATCCGCTTTAGCGGAAGCCCTTGATACAACCTTACATTGTACCACTACCACCAAGGGCTGGCTGACGCCATGCCCTTGCCACCCGGTCTTTTGTTCCGCTTTGTATAAACATGATTAGTGAGTACTCAAGTACTTATTCAATGCTTTAGGATTATCCATGGATTGGGATAAAGTGAAGATTTCCACATCTTGAGGTAAGGCATCATCATATCGTTCATACACTTCATGAAGAAGAAAGATAAATTCTTTATCCTCATATGAAAAAGTATTGGTCAACGATATTTTGATTGTTAAAGGACGTAAGGAATGGATCGTGTCTAGTTCGTTTTGAATATCTCTTAAGGAAGGAGGACCTTCTTCTTCCAATATGGCTTCAAGAAAACTGCAAAGACGAGCAATTCCTTTTTCATATTCTTCACGCCGTTTACTAATTTTTCTCTGGTACATATAAATGATTTAAATGGAGCAGGGGTAGACCAATGTCTACCCCTCAATTGGATTCTGGCACGGTTTCAAAGAATTTATTATCGTTATTTCATATTATACTCAAAAATTTTAAATCGACACCCCCTTATTCCGGTGGTGATTCAGGCGTCTCCGTAGATTTTAAAGGCAGAATAATGGCCAACGCGATATAAGCGATAACTCCCAATCCCATGGGGAAAAAGGAAGTCACCACAAATATCACACGAATGATGTTGCTTTCAATATTGAAATATTCCGCCAGACCACCGCAAACACCGGCTAGCATTTTATCATGTTCGACTCGATACATCCGTTCCCCCCAATATTTAGACTTTTTCTTTTTTTGAGCGTCCCCGCCTGTTCCGGCTCCGGTTTTAGACTCGTTTTCTTCCCTTTTTTTCTCTGATTGCATGGATGCATGTTTCAATAAAACATTCCGTACACTTTCAGTCAATTGCTGTGATGCAGCCTGGTTCACCGTTCCGATTAACTCGTGGGGAACACCTTCTTGTCCGGAAATCGAATCGGCTTTTCGTTTAAGTTCAATATAGGTATCCCAACATTGTTTTAATTCGTTGACCAGCTGTTCTATTTCTTGATTGTTTTGTGAAACTCCGGCACTGTTTTCTGCGTTTATATTCATGGTTCAACCTCCAATATTTGTTAATTTGCTTAATGATATTACTTAGGCTGACTATTTCAGTGCGAACGGATCGTAATGCTTCCGTTCACAGTTTTCACACGAATTAAGGGACCTCCGACTTGTTCTCTCCTGATTTGTTCCTTTCCTCTCGTTTTCGGCGTTCAATAAAATCTTGAAAAACTAAAACGCAGCCTGCACCCAGAAGCGCGATTTCCCAATTGCTTTCAATCCAACTCCATGGATGTGCAAATCCCCAGTTTTCCAGGAAAAAAATCCCGCCTATGGCCGCGAAAAAAATACCCAAAATAAATTGCCCCTGATCATGATCATGATAGTAATCCCTCAAGAGGCGAAGACCGAAAACCAGAGGTATCAAAGGCCAGAAATGTTGCCAGGTTACATAATAAAGATCCATTTCGGCCATGATGGTCATCCCGCCAACGATAATGAGTATCAATCCGATTAGAAATTTGGCAGAGTGACCGTGCGAACGGAATCGCCTAGATACTTTTTCCGCCGTAGAAGCCTGGTTTTCTGAAGCTTGTTCAGTGTTTTGTTCCATGTTGGGTTGTTCCTGCTGGGCATCATGCTGTCGCTGATTTTCACTGGTGTTTGCATGGGGCTCTTGAGGCTGGCTGAATGCCGTATTTTGTTGCATCTGGGCTTGGGCCGCTAGTGCATTCTTTCGATTGATCCTTCTTGCTGAAGATACTGCGTCAGAAATCGCGAAAGCGTAAATCAACGGCAGGATGATGATACACCAGACCATTGGATATAAACGCTCAAATGAATGTTGATCTATAAACATGTAATAATTCCAATGGAAAGGCCCATAGAAAAAAGGAAATCCACCGGTAAAAAGTAACAGAATAGAAAACCCAAGGATAAACATAATAAGTATCCCTTTGCCGATCTGGTCGTTATATAACTGACCCACACCAGGGATGATAGATAGAAAACCCGCAATAAACGGTTTTTTTCTTGGAAACGCATCGGTATACATTGCTAACCTCCATGAACTGAATTCCATAAAAATGGAACAACTTTTCAATTATCCAAAATATATGTGGTTCTCTTGAATCATATTGATTTGTTTTTCTTCTAGGTTCTTTTGTTTATATTGTTGTTCAATGTTTCCCGGGATATTGATTTCTTTTTCACCGATAAAGAATGAGTTGATTGTCTCGCTTAATTTTTTACTTTCAAAACGGACTTTATCCGCCACCGCTGTGACTGAACGAATCAACGTTGACTCTTGTTTGCCTGCTTCCACGGACGGGCCGATCAATACTCCCCAGATCACCACCAATGAGGCAAAAATAAGAGGCCATGCCTCCCGCTGAAAAATCACGGGTATCCTCAAAATGGAGAGATAAGCTAATAAAGTTTTCCAGGCGCTGATCAATGGTGACAACCCCGGTATAAATAGATGAAAAGCACGTTGCTGCTCGCGCTGATGAATATACTTCATGACATCATCCACCAGGGTTGGTGGTTCCGGGGGGAGTTCCATGCTGTCGAGCACCACTGAAAGACTCTCCAGGCTTTCTTTATATTCTCGGCATCTGGAGCATTTCAGAAGATGAATCTTAACCTCGTCAGACAGTTCGGCTTCACCGTCAATATACCGTTCGATGTGCTCTTCAATTTCAGTACAAGTTTTCATGATAACAACTCACTTTGTATAGGGTGTAACGCTTCCGCTAATTTCTTCCTGGCCCGGTGTATATTTGTCATGACCGTTCCCAGAGGGATAGAAAGCGTTTCTGATATTTCTTCATAACTCAAATTTTCAAAATGACGCAAGGTTAAAATCAATCGATATTTATCGGGTAATTTTTTCAACGCTTCCATTATCTTTTGTTGTTGTTCCTGCTGCCCCTGAACTTCCCTGGGATTGTAATTTTTATCCGGCAAATCGATCTCATTCGATTCTTCGGTCGTGATGGAAACTGTGTTCACATTTTTTTTCTTTCTTTGATCCAGCAAATAATTCACGGTAATTCTTCGCAGCCAGGCTCCGAATGGCCAGCCAGGATTATAACTGTTCAATGAACGATAGGCCCGGTAAAATGTTTCCTGCACCGCATCTTTTGCTTCTTCCTCATTTCCCACCATGCTGTAAGCAATACGGTAGATCAGACCATTGTACCGGCTGACTAATTCCCGAAAGGCTTCCACATCCCCTTCCAGTACCTGGGATATATAAAATGCATCCGCTTGATTCGTCATGTCTATCTGCTTTTAATACCCTCTGCCTGACACGTGCTCTCGATAAATAACTTACGAATAGATACAATTTTTATTTCAATTATTTATTATTTTCTTGTTGTGAACAATAGTATAACCTATTGATTCGGTTAAATTATATTCATATGCGATCATCTGTCTAAATACTCTGAATGATTCAAGCGAATCAATTTTAGAGGAAATTGTAAAGGAAGAAAGAAGATGAAAGTCGGAGTTTTTGGCGCAGGCTCCTGGGGAGCGGCGTTATCCATGGTTCTTCTTAGGAATAAACATCAGGTTTATCTTTGGTCTAATGATCCGGCTGAAGAGGAGAAAATTCGGAAAACCCGGCGGCTGGTCCGCAAGCTTCCGGAAGTGAGTATTCCACAGGAAATTGAAGTTACCTGCGATCACAACATATTTATGGAAGATGCTGAACTCCTGGTGGTCGCAGTTCCCTCCAAATTATTGCGTTCCTTTGCCGGCTCCATGCGGGGACAATTCAGCGGGAAACCAAAAATTGTCGTCAGCGCCACCAAAGGTCTTGAAGCGAGCTCTCTTTACACAATGACTGAAGTGCTGGAATCTTTATGGTGTGAAACAAACACCACTTCAATAATAAAGGGTGTCGTGGCGCTTTCAGGCCCCAGCCATGCTGAAGAAGTCGCACGGGGTTTGCCCACAGCAGTAGTCAGCGCTCATGCAAATGAAAACTTAGCACGAAACGTCCAGGAAACCTTTCTTACATCGCGTTTCCGAGTTTATACCAACGAAGACCGGAAAGGTGTCGAAGTGGGGGCGGCTTTGAAGAATATCATCGCTATCGCCGTCGGTATCTCTGATGGATTGGGTTTCGGGGATAATGCGCGGGCCGCTCTAATTTCGCGTGGATTGTATGAATTAAGCCTGGCGGGAAAAGAAATGGGGACCAGAGCCGAAACATTTTCTGGCCTTAGCGCCTTGGGCGATTTGGTCGCCACCTGCACCAGCCGCCACAGCCGCAACCGTAAATTCGGGGAACTGGTGGCCAAAGGCTATCAGGCGGAAGACGCTGAGGATGAAATCGGCATGGTGGTTGAGGGGGTTACGACTGTAAAAGTTATTCCCGATCTCCAGAAAAAATTCAGTTTAGAACTCCCCATCTCCGAAGAGGTCTATAAGATTGTCTTTGAAGGTGAGGATCCTAAAGGAGCTGTAGAAAGACTCATGCTGAGAGAGTTAAAACCTGAAATTAATCTGCCCCACACATAAAAACCAGTCAAATAAAAAAATTCAAAAAAAACTAAAGTTTCTCTAAATCCTGCCGATACTAATACCGATACTTGGGAAGTCTGCCTTAAGAAAATTGTAAACAGCAAAAAAAAGGTATTGATTATATGCATTTGACAGTTAAAACGTATTAAAAGAATGCAAAATAATCCAGGCTGCAGACCCGGCCAAAAAATGAGTAGCAGTCTGGTATTTAGACCATCGCAGTAAAAGCAGGAAGAATCGAGAACTAACGGCTGCGCTTTCCTGCGTGTTATTTTTCAGCCTTTCCCGATACTTCCTCACATTATTTTTTAAAGCAGTTCAAATGTAGATTTGAATTGATTCTGATTTATCATACGCAAAAGTATAGGCACTTATATACATTCCGTTCAATTCTTGATAAGATAAAGATAACGCGGATATTTATGCTGTTGCAAGAAAAGGTTTCCATAATTAATAATCGGACTACTTAAGATGTGATTTTGCTTTATCAAATTTATCACCGTTGAGCTACTCTTCGGTAGGAGTCTGGAAAAAGGGGGTTTTTTCCATGCCTGCACGAGCCGATTTTCAAAGTTTGCAGAATAGTCATGTTTATCAGCAGTTGTTTGAGCAATTGCAAAACCGTGGCATGAACATGCGTAACCGGCGAGTTGGGCCGCGAAATATGCTTAATGCCCAACAAAACCAGCGTGCGATTGGCCCACAACGTATGCGCGATCACTTAAGGATCAGCCCTGAGGCTCTTCGCACATTGATTAATATGCTTCAATCTCAAAGCGCGTACAATCAAAATGACCAATTGCAGGCTCTTCGGCAGGGATCGCAGCTGGCTTCCAATCAGGTGATGCAATCGTCTGTCAATATTCCCCCTCCTTCCGATCCAGGAACACTTGCGCCACCGGCTGACACTGCGACAACTGCGGCCACTACTCAAACTGGCACCGCGCCAACAACGCCCGGCAATAATGGGAATGCTACTGCAGCCCCTGCTCCAACGTCCGTCGATCCACCGGATTTAACTCCGATACCTGAATTTGGGGGGACGGCGCCTGCACCCGAACCGCCACCCAACGAAACGCCTGGCCCAGAACCGCCTACTGGCCCAGAACCACCTACTTTCACTCCAGAACCTGTTTATGAAACACCCCCTGCTCCCGAAACCGGTACAGAACCTCCTCAGGATACGGAGACGACCGATGGTGCGTTTATTGAACTTGGCAACACGAGAGTTGAAAACGTCCAGCTCATTCAGGACGAAGAGGGAGAAATTACCGGCGTCGGTGGGGAAGTGGATTTATCTTCTGCAGGTATGGGAACAGTAGCCGTCGATATTCAATTCGGAGAGGAAGAAGAAGTCACAGCAACCGCTCAATCTCAAACTCTCGAAATGAATGTCGGTGGAAATATGATGACCGTAACCGCGAATGCTGACGAAGATGTTCTATCTGTAGATGCACAAGGCAACGTGTCGGTATCCGGTACAATTCAAGCCGGTGATCAATCTGTAAATGCCAACTTTCAACTTGCCGCCGATGAAGAAGGAAAGTTTACAGTTCAATCAGCGGATTTTGCCGCGCAACCTACTGATGAATCAGCCGAAGGAACCGATGCCGCTCAAAATATAGCGGCAGGGCTGAATAAAGCCTTTGCAGCCGGTACGGATGTAGGGATGCAGGCACTTGGACAGGCTAATGCATTGGCGAATCAAAATCCGGAAGCCGCTCAGAATTTTGCCACCGGCTTAAACAATGCCGGTGAAAACACCGCCCAGTTTGTCAATATTACAGGTCAGTTAACCGGAAATGCACAAAGTGAATTTCTCGCAACTGCCGCAAATGCAGGCGAGCAAATGGGGGCATTCATCACGCAAACACAGGCGTTGACCGGGCGGGATCAAGCCAATTTTCTTCAGGCAGCCGCCAATGCAGGGGAAAATCTCGGACAACTGATGGAGACCACCGCTTCCATGTCTGGGAATGAATTAAG
>CAZXSQ010000001.1:50733-52381 GCA_964643335.1 uncultured bacterium | reverse complement strand
TCGTTTTCCACATAACGCAGATTTTCATGATCAATGAAAATTAATTCTTTGAATGCGTTTGTTCTTGCTTGGGAAATCCCGATAAAGAAAAGAAAAATACTGAAAGCGATTGTGATAATCCTAAGATTTTTCATTAACCTCTCCTTGGTAATTAGAAAATATACTGAGAATCAATCATTGTGTGGTGGATACAATAGAAAATTTGGTTTACAAAAATCATACCTATAGTCAAAGCATATCTACTGCAACCGGTCAGTTTCTTTCTTTTCCAATTCCGCAGAGATCACTTCGTATTCCTGGAGTTTGGCGAGTTTGAAATTTATCTTATTTTTATTCACTTGGAAATCGATATCTGATTTATTCCAGAGCCGCCTTAGTTGTCTTATGTGGCGGCCTCTAGGGGGACTTAATTGAATTTCAATATTTTCGATCGGCTGAATGGTGTCACTCTTGAATTGTGTATTGCCGTTGAGGTTGACCAGATGCAAAAGACGGCGATTGGGTTGATCGAAGAGTGTTACCCCAATGGTAGCAGGGGCACGAAGCTTTACCGGAACTTCTCCATTCACCACCCATTGTACGGCGTTCGAGAATAATTGTTCGACATTGGCAGACAAAACCTCGCACTGAATCGCATCCAACCGGCCAGGCAGATAGACCACACGTCCGGCTCCATACTGATTGACCACGACAGCCGGGATGGATTTTCCTTGTAAATCCTTGCCTTTTAAAGTGGCTACAGATTCACCAGCCGTCAGTTTGACATCCACATGAGTATCATCATGGGATAAAGGTTTTGAGGCAGTTAATCCCTGTGTTACCGGATGCGGCGTTTCAATATGGATCTGCCTATTTGATGCAGGTAGCATTTGTTCATATTGCACCCCGAACACATCTGCCAGACCAAAATCAGGGCGCTGATTCCCCTTATTGTCATACAACGATGTTTCATGAGTCGCGATCAAGGCACCACCGTTTTTTACAAATCCACGAATCGCTTCAACCTGCTCATCCGATAGGCAGGCCTCGTTTGCCAGACATAAAACCTTGAAACGTTCCAGCTGTTTGTGAAAGTCAGTACGCTGCAAGGTGACTACAGGAATGCCTTGACGCATTATTGCGGAATAAAAACCTACATAGGGCGCTAAGAAGCGATTATTCTTTGGTTTTTTGTCAGCCTTTGTATTATTTGATATCCGCTGTTGAGCACTATCCACACGGACTCCTCGTGGAAAGGCAAGAAAGGGCGTGGGAGAGGTTCTTAAAAAATCAAAACATTCGGCGTTTTCTTCAACAAATCTGAAGAACGGCTTCATGCCCAGAATATTCCAAAAATTGGGAAAGCAGCCGTTTGCCAATCCCTGGATCATTTTAGTTCTTGCTTCCGCTTCCGTGCCGTGATCATGCAAATAAATATTGAACAAGGTAGGGATTGGAAAAATATTCGAATAGTTAGCCAGCTCACCGAATTTCCATAAGGAATGCTTCCAGGGACGGTTAATGTAAATCTCTGTGAGTGTGGCGTCGTAATACGTCAATGTATCCGGTTTGGGCCAGGAATGGAAAAGCATGACAGCGTCCAATTTACATTGCTTGATGGTTTCGGCAATCAAACGCGTGGCGTCAATCAAGCTTTCATATAGAAATT
>CAZXSQ010000001.1:2843-50723 GCA_964643335.1 uncultured bacterium | reverse complement strand
GGGTATATCGCTTTGTATCCGGATCATCCGGATCACCGATCAATTCAGGCTGACTCACCATTTCCCAAAGCACATTCCAAACTCGTCCTTTTTCCAGCTTTTCTACAGGCATATCCGTATCCCACATCAAACGGTATTTTTTTTGGCAATGCTCACAAAAGCATCGATGCGGGGTAAGCCCGTCAACATAAAGACCTGCCGGTTTGTATTCAGTGAAAACTTCCGTCAACAAATCTTTTATATATTTACGGTATTTTGGATGGTTGAAACAAACAAATCCTGTGTTCGGAATACCATAGGCCTTTCTGTCCCAGCGGGAACCATCAGCTCGGCGGATGGTGGTTTCCTGGAAAAGGGGATGGTTGCTATAGAGAGCGTTCGGATTGATGTACATAATAATTTTTACTCCGAGCCGCTCTCCTTCATCGAGTGCTTCACGTAAATAATCAAGTGATCCCAATCCAGGGGCATGAGGCGCGACCTGGCTTTGGAAATAGGTTTCCCCCCCCCAGTAAGCACTTAGACGAAATGCGTTACCATTATTTGCCGCAATCTGCCGAACCATGAAAGCGATATCGCCGGGGCGGCGTGACATGAGTTCATGACGCCAGGAATCTTTAGTGAAAAACCTGGGAACTCTCAACCAATCAGGAATTCTCTTTTTGTGGAGATGGTGCAAATCCTCTTGTGAGACGTTTGGAAGATCGTTCGATTTACTTTGAATGGCGTTTTCCTTGATTTCTCTAGCCTCAAGCTTCAAAGCATGCTGTGCGTCTGCATCGGTGGGGATGTACTCCGGATCGGTAGTGAAGCAGAGTATATTCAAACGGGGGTTAAACATAGGCCGGCCCATACGCCAATCACCGTGTTTGAATACCGTAACGTTGGCTTCACGTGGATAGATTCGAAATCTAAATTCTCCCGACTGAAGTGGGAGAGTGAATCGGGCTGCACCTGGTCTGCTTTCAGGTCCTTGTCCACGGCTGTCCCAATGCCATTCCCGCACACCAATTTCACTATTGCCGATACATCGTGAGATGTCAGCCGTTGGAGTTTCACCTTCCGGAATCAGAGCAAATGATTCGGCCAGACCGGATTGATATCGTAATCGTGCCCAGACATAATAGGCCGCTGTTCTGGGAACTTGTATACGATATTGAGCGTACCCTCCAGTCAGTTTGTCCTCCGTCACACAAACAGTGGAGACCAGAAAATCACCTAACGTTCCCTCTTCCACAAGTCCGGTTTCTTCTCCGAACACGAACGGACCCGAAACAGACTCGGCTTCACTTGCCTGAACCCATATTATCTCCTCATGACCATAAATGGGAGGCGGAATCAGGACTACACCGATCACACATGCAAGAAACAAGATTGTTCTAAAATGATAGGGATACACTGTCATTGGAGGATCCTTTTAAATATTGACGGTGATTAAATTTTGTTAGTTTCTGAATAATAAATAAAGGGGAAAGGAGGAGCCTTGATGGGAAAATGCTTTATTTCACTGGATGGAAGGAAGAGGTCGGTTCTTCGAAATCATGGGCGTTGGAGAATTATTTGCCAGCAGAAGCAAACTAAATCATCTTTCTTAAGGGATCCGTTCGAATTATTCATGATTCTCATTTGTTCAAAGGAAGATTTCTAATTCTAATTTGACCTTCTGTAACTGAAATGATAACTCCTTGTGGTTATTAATTCGATAGGATGAACAGTTTCTTCAGCCAACCAAGCAGCATATCGAAGCGCTTGCTGAACATCATCAGTTTCAAGATAAGGATACGCTTGAACAATTTCTTCAGTCTGCATTCCATTGGCAACCAGGTTGACAATAAGAGAAACGGTCACACGCATGCCCCGAATACACGCTTTGCCACCCATAATTTTCGGATCGAATGTAATACGATCAAACTCAAACATGGAATACCTCATGGATGAAAACGAACTCTTCGTATGTGTCTCTAATTATAGCCCACAATAATACTGAGTTGACAAGAGTGATAGAAGATATGTGAAAGACATGCACATAATGTATTAATAAGTTGAGAAAGAAACAAATGCTTTTCACGCCTCCAAATTCTCAGTAATATCCTCAATCAACCTAGCCACGTAATTCCTGAGTCTGCCATGAACGGAATCGTCGTATTTGGGGAGGGCTTTAATTTGATCCAATATTGGTTTGGCTTTGTTTCCTAATGCGTCGATGGCGTTGAGGGAGAGCATAGACACAAAAAGTCCATGTTTCCTAATGGAGGCTAAATCGATTAAAACGGAAATGGCTTTATCCACATCTTGCTGATTGCTGTATTCACCAAGTGCCTGAGCCGCTGTGATTCTTACACTTGGGCTGGTATCTTCAAGTGCTTTATAAAGTAACTCTCTTGAAGATTGGACAGCCGATTTTCCACGCATGAGAATACCCATCACCGCCCAATAGCGTACAGCGCTGTCTTGATCCTGATATCTTTGCTGCAGCTTCAAGACTGTATTTTCTTTTAAAGAAGAGGCTAACTCCGCTGTGGCCATGATTTGTATTATCGGATATTTTTGCAGATCGTGTCCCATTTCATATGGAGTGGAACCTTCAGAGCGGGTATGGATTTGATTTTCCGGCAGGAAACCGACATCTCGAATTTTTACGGCTAAATCCTGCTGGGCATTGCGTAACCGTTCCAGAATTTCATGATGATCGGGTGAATCGGCCAGGTTATTCACTTCATCCGGATCGTTTTCCAAATCATAAAGTTCTTCGGGGGGTTTGGTTTCCCAGAAATAGGTTTTGGGCGGTTCCAGTTTGCCTTGGTCATAGAGTTTTTTCCAGACTTGTGTGGTTGGGGTTTGGAACATGTAGGCAATGTGCTGACCGTAGATTTTATGCGGCATGTAATTGCGGATATAAATATACCGTTCATCACGGGCGGTGCGCACCATGTCATAGCGTTCATCCATACGGCCGCGAAAACCGAAGGCAAAGTACGGTTTGGGTTCGGTATATTGACCTAAGAATGCATGGCCCTGCATGTATTCCGGCGGTTTGATTCCAGCCAGGCTAAGGACGGTAGGAGCGAGATCGATGAATCCGACAAGCCTGTTAGACTCTCCGCCCGGTTTGTAATCCAGTGCGGCCAGGTGTTTGAATTTTTCTGGGGTGTGAACCACCATAGGGACACGAAGGCCTGAGTTGTAGGGCCAACGTTTGGAACGGGGCATCCCAGGGCCGTGATCGCCATAGTAGAAAACAATGGTATCTTCAGCCAAACCGTCTTCTTCCAGTTCCTGCAATACTTTACCGACCTGGGCATCCATCTCAGTCATTTTGTCATAATACTGCGCCCAGTCTTTCCGCACTTCCGGTGTATCCGGATGATAGGCCGGAATATTCACCTTATCCGGATCGTGTTCAAAATCGTGCGGGCGTTTTCGTATTTGGCTTTCATGGGTTGTGGTGAAATTGAATACGGCAAAAAAGGGCTGGCCTGGTTTTCGGTTTCTCCAATGTGCCTTTCTGCTGGATTCATCCCAGACTTTGCCGGGTTTTTTTAGGTTGTAGTCTTCTTTACTGTTGTTTGTGCAATAGTAACCGGCTTCACGAAGATATTGCGGGAACATTCTCATATGCGGGGGCATGGGAATCATGCTTCGCATATGTTCGGAACCAGTGCAGGGTGGATAGACACCGGAAATGATTGTGGTTCGTGCCGGAGCGCAAACCGGTGCGGTTGACCAGGCATGAAGGTAAATAACACCTTTAGCAGCCAAGGCGTCGATATTGGGTGTGTTCGCAAACTTGTCACCATAAGCGCCTAGATGGGGGCCATTATCCTCACTTGTCACCCAAAGAATATTGGGTCTGGGATTAGAAGAATCAGAAAAGGCGGTTTTCTCGAGCAACGCGCCAGCCGACAAAGCGGTTGTTGTCGTGCCCAAAAAATTTCGCCGGGTAATTTTATCATTCATGTTCATCCTCCAGGACTGATTGAATTTTGCTGTGTATTTCCTTGTATAATACAAAGAAATTATCATCTTCTGGAAGGGAAGGGGGGAACAGTTTGATAGGGAATTCCATTTCTGATATCTGGTATGCGGTTACTGTTGCTGAAGCGATCCATAATTTCTATGGAAAATTGGGCGCCTGAAGGCGTCAAAGGAAACGAACCGGTAAAAACATCCCCGATACGCTTCATGACAGATTCAGACCATAACTCACGGGAGGGCAGAGGTTTCCATATAATCCTGGCAACAGCGATACCTGAAGAATCTTTAAATTCACCTGTAATTGAAACCTTAGTTTTACTCTCAGTGACCGAATGTTCGAAGTCGATAACTTGAGGGGGAGTATTGTCGGAGGTGACCATGATACGATACGGTTCTTCATTTTGTCCAGGTGTACTCACACTGCGGCCACCAACTGAACCATAAATATAATATTGAAGCCCACCTTCCTGAACATTCCGGCTTGGGATTTCGGTATAATAGACTCCTTCAATTTTGGCGGGTTCCATTTTTAGTCGGCCTGAAACTCCGGCGCTGTTTTGGAAATCGACGAAGAAATTATCCGCCTGAAGCGTGGAAGGAATTGATACGGTGATCAAAACCGGTTGTTGAGGCGGAACTTTATGAGTAGGCAAGTGTCCCAGTTTAGGATTCTCCCGCCAGGATTGCAGCCAATTGTTGTAAGACACCGTTAGTTCCTGAATATCTTCTTGGACTTTTGGATCAAACATATTCCAATGAAATTGTGTTGTGCCGTGCCGCAAAGTATCAATAAAGGGACGGTAATGTATGTTTGTGACTCGGCTCAACTCATTCCAAGCCGAACTGCATTGTCTGATCCGTTCCGAAGCAATCATCAGGGATGGAACATCGCCCGTTTCTATAAAGATGCCCAGGTTTATCGCCGCACTAATTTTGTCCAGATAACAACGTGCCAACGCCGACAAGGCTTGAAAATCGAGCAGCCAGGATTTGCACTCGCGATATCGATTGATGAATTCAGTTTTCAATGTGCCTTCTGGAAAAGAGTTTTTAATGTTTGTTTCGGCCTCATACGCGAGGCTAACTGCCCGTTCCGCTTCTTCCACAGCCTTAACCATCATATTAAGTGGTGAACGCCTCCCATCGAAAATGCCTGAAATGACCGCTCTGGCTTCTTCCGAAATGGATCGAATGGCAAAAACATCCAGCGGTTGAATATTGAGAAATTGGGAGAGTTGTTGGGGTGGATCGAGTTCAGGAGCAAAACTTCTTTTACTTGGACCTGGATTGAATACTGAAGTTATTGTTGGAATTACTTTGCTCGCTTTTTTTAAAGCCTCATAAAGTAAAATTCCTGCATTTGAATTAAAATGATGTTGAAAATGATCTTTAAATAATTGTTCGGATTCGTTCAAATCATAGGCGAGACGTCCCCAAAGCAGGAACCAGAACCAATCGCGTTCATAAGTCCAATTATAATAGCGTAAATCCGTCTGAGTTGTATTTGTGTAGGCGTCGCTGTGAGGATAATAAGTGGAATAGGTATTCAAAATAAACCCATTGGCTTCGCAATATGTTGTGCTTTTCAGTGCCTGGCGGATAAAATCTACATCCCCCCATGGAAATATACGGTGGGCACCGTTCGATTCAATCTGGTAGAGGACAGCGTATTTGCGGGGGAGTTTCAAGTAATTTTCATACGAATAGCCCGGCCATTCAGTCATTCTGCCACCGGTCACCAGGTAGGGAAGACCTAAATGTTCTCCATTATATTTGATCTCAAGTACTGTATTGCCAGGATAGACATCAGCTAAATCGAAAATTTCTTTTTCCTTGGCCATCCATGTTCGAGTGAATAGAGCCGGAGACATGTTCAATTCAGACAAGGCATTCAGATAGGCCGCCCGATAAAAATCCATTGTTTGGCCAGATTCGCCTACCCGGAAACCGAGGCCGTCAAGAGAGGGAATGGTTTCGAGCACCTTTTTAAGAGCTGCGATTGTGTAGTTTCGCAAGCCTTCTTCCGTTTCTTCAGAACCGGGATGATCGGGAATCGACCAGGACGCACTGTAGTTCATCAGGCATACTTTGATACCGTATTCATGGGCCATTTCAATAATGTTATGCAGGGACGACAGATTTCTTTGGGCTTTTTCTGGTCCAACTCCAACATCAGGATATTTTGGCAATGAGACCATGTAGGGAAGCAGATTCGGATATTGAGTGGTGATCAGGTCATATGCGCCGTGTAAATCCAATAAATTGAAGCGTGATTTGGCCATTTGCAAAAAAAATCCATGCCAAAATTTTTCATTGTGAAACCAGGATACAGGATCATCGAGCGCTTGAGTATGGATAAACAGATGGATTCCACGATAGAGGATGGACGGAGATTTCTTTTTTTCCTTGATTTGAACCGTTTCGACAGTGCGGAACTGTCCTAACCACAGTTGTTCAGCCACATCGAGGGCGGCGTACATGGTGCCGGTATCATCGATCCCGATAGCGTAAATTCGTAATCCGGTGGGATTCGGGAAAGCAAGCACGGAGTAGGATTCGTGTTCGGAGGGGACCACATCCTTCAGAATATCATATTCAACTGAGCGCGCCCATTGTTTTGAAAACGTGGCGACGACAATCTCTATGCCTTGCTTCTTGGCATCGCTAGTACCGGATCCAAATCTTTTCGTAACCCTCCATTCCAGATTTTCCAGCACGCGTTCAATTTCATCGATACCTTTTTGGATAGGATTATTTGGGTCCGAAGAAGGGCAAACGATAAAAGAATCATTCACGGCCGATTCCACATTCACAGCCGGAAACATTAAAATAAGTAAAATCGGGAAGGCAGCCCGTAAACCGTACATGATCAACAAAGTACCTATTCAATTAAGATGATATTCCAACCGGTATTTTTACATTGTTTGTTAAATTTTCCTACTGCATCATAGAACGAATTGATTTTATTCTAGGTATTTTAGTTTACATAATATATCTTATGCGAATATATTATAAATGAATGAATGGGCAAAAGAAAAGGCGAAGTCAGCCTTTATATGGTACCGGATAGCGTTACCCGCAAGGGCTGACTGCTTCGCAGTCTTGCCCTTGGCACCCTCAATTTTGCTTTGCTATCCGTAAAGTAGGGACAGTTCGCGAACTGCCCCTACAGGAATGTTATAGTACTAAAAGCAATAATCAGATGCGTTTCAGGATATTTTCCACTTGTTGTTTGAGGTAGGAGATGTCGTCTTCAATTCGGTCGAGTTTGGATGAAGTTTCCTGCATATAATCCATGATCATGGATATTTTATCATCAATGGATTGGGGCTCTTCAGGTTTTTGGCCTCCTTCATTTTTTCCTTGATCGGAGTCTTTGTTTCGGTAGGACGAATACAATTTTTTTGCTTGTTCTTTGGTGAAACCAAACTTGTTTTTCAGCATGAACATGACCTCTTGATGATTCGGTATTTCAGGAAATGACAGTAACGAGCCAAGCCATTGATTCACTGCGCGAAGGCGTAAAACTTCCTGCTCGGTTTTTTCAAGGATGCTGATTAATTGATACAATTCTGCATGGGTGCTTAGGGTGCTCACTGGTTCACTCCCTTGTAGGGATTTAATATTCAATACGCCGCAATTTTTCTATTCTTTCCCTGGCGTGAGTTGCATAGATGCTTAAGCTATCGTGCTTTAAATACTTTTCATAATAAGAGATGGCTTCTTTGTATTCAGCCTGTTTCTCTTTCAGGACAGCCAAATTGAAGCAGGCATCGCCATGACCGCTTTCGATGGCTTGTTCATACGCTTTTTCCGCTTCTTCGCTGCGTCCAAGATTCTCCAACACCACTCCAAGATTGTTGTAAGCGCCGGCGAAATCAGGATCGGCCTTAGTGGCCTGACGGAAATATTCTTCGGCTTTGTCAAAATTCCCTAGCTGGAATTGTGCGAAACCAACCCGGTTAAGCGTTTCGGCATGGTTGGGATAGCGCTCAAGTATTTGCTGACCTAAAGAAGCCGAGCGTACCCAATCCTTCGCTGCCTCGGCTTTTCTGGCTGATTGCAGTAATGACTGAGCTTCAGAATCCAGATTTGGTTTCTGTTGTTCTTGTTCTGTTGGTTCCTCCTGAGTTTGAGGTTGAGTTATTTCTTCTACTGTTTCTTCTTCAGAAGTTACTTCAACTTGTGGAACTTCGCCTTCGGCTGGAAGTTCGGTTATACTGACCTTTTCCTCTTTATCTTCTTGAGTTTGTTTTACTGCTTCAGAACTTAACTCACTGGATTTTGTTTGTTTACGTAATACAAGCTGTTTTTTGGCTTGAGCAGCAGCCTCATAATTTGGGCTTAAACGAAGCGCTTCATCAAGGTATCCAATGGCTTTGTCTATATCCCCCAGAGCGGCGGTAACCTGGGCCAGGCGGAAATAGGCTCTAGGTCTCGGTGATATTTCAATCGAGGCTAGATATTCCTCTTTCGCGCCTTCATAATCCCGTTTTCTTTCCAGCTGTTCCCCGCGATAATAATGTTCCAACGCTTGATTGACATTTTCTTTTAAGGCCGGTCCTTCAGGACCTGCACATCCTTCAATCCAAACAAAAGCGGAGGTTATAAACAAAATCGCCGTTAACGTTTTATGAAACAAATACCTTTTTTTCATTTATTGTGGTCTCTCTTTTTGAGTTATTCTCATTTATTTATGATCCAATTTATGTGATTATACTAAAAAGCAGGTTTAATTTAAACCATTACTGTGCATTCATGGTGTTATAGACCAGATGTCTGTACTTCAAATGGGTTGTCTCATAAAAGGTTAGACACATAGGTCTAACCCTACATATAGTAGGGTCAAACCTATGTGCTTGCCCTATGTTGTGGTATCTTCCTCATCTAACATAGTTTTGAGACAACCGCACTCCAAGATGATACATTTTATTCGCGTATGGAGGAAGAAGTATTTTACTATCTTCTGATTTTACCGATAAATATTCATGTGTATAATGTGTTTAAGAAATCACTCTCTATACTGTGTGAAGCTGGAAATGGGCTTTTATGAATAATTCAGATCACAGAGAAAAACTGGAAGCGGATTTGAAAAAACAAATTCGATCGGCTGAAAAAGAAGCCATTAACGATCCAAAATTGAAGTCAATGATTAAGCAACTGCGGGATATCTATCATTCGGATAAGGACAGTTTTCTTTTTATGCTGGGAGTCGCACCGCCGCCTTCATCCACGAATTCGCAGAACAAGCCTAAGAATATTCCCACATCGAAGATTCCTCAATTGCTTCTCATGCTGGACGCCTTGGCAACTAAAAAACCTTTACCAGTTCTCCCGGCCAAGAAACCGGGATTAGATGGTATGCCGAATCCAATTCTTTCTACCCTTCCCCATCCGGCCGAAAATGAGGTTGATTATGAGATTCATTCTCCCTTGGATGAGGCTCATCAGGAGATTCGCCCTCCCGACATTGATTCTAATAGTCCTCCCGATATGGATTCCAATAGTGAAGAAAACCAGAAAGAAATAGAAGAACTTGAAGTGGAGATACGTAAAGCAAGAGCGTTGTATGACTTAATTAAAAAAGATGAAATGGTTATCCGGCAAAGAAAAGGCAAGTATGGGGTTCCTATTGAACGGCTGAAGGCTGAACGGCTGCTTCGCGAACTTCCTGAACAAATCCGTCATATGATTCATAAAAAACGCTTGTTACAAGGGCTTGATTAATAATATGTGTCTTTTTCAAGGATATAGTTTATGCGAGCGGTGATTCAGCGGGTTTCACGTGCCGAAGTGCGGGTGGAAGGAAAGTGTGTTGGAAAGATTGAGAGAGGTTTGCTTGTCTTACTGGCTGTATCCAAAGAAGATACGGATGATGACTTAACTTGGCTCATGGATAAGATCAGGAAACTTCGGATATTTCCTGATGAGCAAGGAAAATTTGATCAATCTGTAGAAGATATAAACGGTCAGATATTAGTGGTCTCACAATTCACCCTTTATGGTGACTGCCGTAAGGGCCGCCGGCCAGGATTCGATGCCTCAGCCAGACCCGAAAAAGCGGAACCGATGTATGAAAAAGCGGTTGAATACCTTCGCTCCAAAGGAATTCACACCGAGGGCGGTGTTTTTGGGGCCATGATGGAAGTTGAATTAGTCAACGATGGCCCGGTGACTTTAATTATTGACTCCCCTGCCCTTTGAATGAGTTTTTACTCCCTATCTTGTTCAAGCGAGGACGCTTGATTTACCCTATTACTGTACAGGCGGGACGCCTGTGCTACCTTTGCATGGTATAGATAGGGGATTCCTGTTCTTTTATCTTAAGAATGTTTAAAGGTTTTTTAAGAATGGAGGTCTAAATTTTTTTAATTGGAACCAAAAGTATGCGGTTTCAATGTATAAGCAATGTTATTGTACGTAAAATGTGGTTTGATTGTTCTCAATAAAATGTTTTATTCGAATTAGAAACTATAATATCATTTCATTATAAAAACATAATCAAATTCGAATAATCATTATAAAACAATAAAGTTATTATATTATAATATTATATATTTATTCTATCTATAACCTATTCGATTTATTACACTTATTTTTAATTAAATCTATTTGAAAGCCTCTAGACAAAAATTAAAATCGAAATTAAGTATTGTAAACGTGTTTACCCTTTCAGATCGAATATAAGTTGCTAGGCAAATTTTTCATAAATAAACATTCATTATAATAACCGGAAACCATGAAAAGTAGTCCGAAAATTTGTGATGGCATATTTTTTGAGAAATTTACTGTATGAGATGCAGATTCAATAAAATGGGGTAAGTTTAATTAATAATATGTTACTTACGCCTCTTGTTTGAAAGTGATTTAATAAGTTTGAGTTGCTCTATATCCTCTTCCTCGCTTTTTCTTGGAATTTCCAGTATTCCTGGCAAAGTTTTAAATTTTGGAGTGTTTACAAACGTTTTGAAGCCCTCTATTCCGATCTCCCCTTCACCGATTTTGGCATGGCGGTCAATATGGCTGCCCAACGGTTTCATAGCATCATTGAGATGAATTAATTTAACTTCTATAAAACCAATGTGTTGTTGTATGTCTTTTTTTATCTTATTTAAGACTGAAGTGGAGCGGATATCATATCCGGCGGCAAAAGCGTGACAGGTATCCAGACATATCCCCTTAGAAATGGACTCAGGCAGATGATTGTAAAGTTCAGAAATTTCAGGTAGTTGGAATCCTATTTCGTTTCCCTGCCCTGCTGTATTTTCAATGAGAAGGCAGACATTGTAAGTCTTTTCATCATAGGCTCTTAGGATGCCTTCCTGCATTCTTTTTATGCCGCCGTGGTTCTTTCCTCGGCCCATGTGAATGATCAGATAATCGATCTGGAAGGCGTCACAGCGCCTTAAATTCTCTTGGAGGCTTTCCACGCTTTTCTCGAATATTTCTTTGTCCGAAGAGGCTAAATTCGGTAAATAAGGCATATGGGCGGCTATAGGATGAATGTGTTTGGCTTCGGTATTTCGTATTTCTTGAAAGAGTTCGATGTCTTCATCTTTGAGCGGTGCCATGCGCCAGCCACGGGGGTTCCCTAAGAAGAGCTGTACAGCTTCACAACCTACTTTAACCGCTCTTTTTAAGCCGGTATGTAATCCGCCTGCAATGGAAATGTGTACACCGAATTTCATAAACAACCAGTAGTTTCTGTAGGGGCGGTTCGTGAACCGCCCCCGCTTATCTACCCATGTAGGTGGGCGATTCCCGAATCGCCCCTACGCTAAATACCTGCAATATTAGGGCGATTCCCGAATCGCCCCTACAACAATTTTTCTTTCCTTAAGATACTTTACATTATAACCCCTTATATTATAGAGTATATGCATGAAATTCAATCGTGAACTACTCAAAGGTCATTTAAAAGTTCTCTTGCTTGCAGTGTTGGAAGACGGGCCGTGCCATGCATACAGTTTGAATCACCGTCTTCAAGAAAAAAGTTTGGGAGTATTCGATCTGACAGAAGGGACCATTTACCCTTCCCTGCACAAACTAGAACGAGAAGGAATGGTGCAGTCCAAACTGGTGAAACGAGAAAAAGGGCCTGAAATCCGGAACTATGAACTCACGCCAAAAGGGCAGAAATTTCTGGATCAAAGCAGGCGGGAATGGAAATTTTTCTCGCGGGCGATGACGTTGGTGCTGGAAGATATTTCAGATCGTTCCATGTAGGGCAGCCATCCATGCAGGGAATCCACAAGGGATGCCCGTACTCATCAGGCAAAAATTGTCGATCTAACAAAACTGTGGGAAAAGCATTCCGTTTAATATTATTAAAGTGCATATTTTTCCGAGGATTAGTGATTATGTTTACCTATTTACTCATTATTTGGCTATCGTTTTTGAGCGTGGATAACGGCGATGTAACTGTTAATCAAATTTCAGAGTCGAATGATCTAACGATTGAAATAATTCCTCAAATTGAAGATGCTATTTCAGCCGAAGCGAAAATAATCTGCCCGTCCTTCAGTGATAAGCGTTTAATTATACCTGAAGATCTCAAGAAATTTCATGAATGGTGGAAATCTAAGAAGGATTCACAAAACTATTTCCCTTCCAAAAGGTATAGGAGAAAAGTTCAGCCAGATTTTAAAGAGTCCAAAATAATCATCAAAGAACCGGAACCGTGGGAAGAATTTTCAATGATCGTTATCGAACCGCGAGAGGACATCGATTATAAAATGATCATTATCCCTCGTGACCGGGGTGAAGAACATTATGGAGAGCCATTCAAACATAAGAAACATTTTTATTATCCGAAAGATGATACTCATCGGAAAAGATCGAAGCCGAAATCGAGGATGAATAAGTATTCGATTATTAAATAATAGCCGATTCCAATTCCCTTCCCTATTTTTATGCAGACAGGATGTCCGCACCACAATTTGATTGCCATATGATCAGCCTTTGTGGCAATGTTGCGTTTTGCCACTTTCGTCAAAGGCTTCCGCCGTGGCGGATTGCTTTTGGCATCCGAACATCCGAGTCTTGTCTTTGATACACTCCAGGTAGAAAATTTGTGATGATTTGATTATTTTTGCGTACTTCTTTATATAGAGGGGCGTGAATGAGCAGATGGATTCTCCGGATTTGATAGAACGCTTGGTTTCGGGCGATTTGTCCTGTTTTGAGGATATTCTCGCATTGTATGCAGAGGATGTGCTTCGTCTATGTGTTCTGTTGGTTCGGGATGAGGAAGAGGCAAAGGATATTCTTCAAGAAACCTGTTTACGTTTTATTCACGCTGCGAAAAAAGGGCGATTCAAGCAGTCCAATGGTTCGATCAAGGGATATTTATCCGTTATCGCCCGGAATTTGTGTATTGACAGGCTGCGCAAGAAAATCGATCTGTATTCGTTTGATGAAGAATGCTTGCTCAGGAATACATTGAATCATCCTCAAACTCCCGATCAGATTTCTTCGGAAGGTGAAATACAAAGCATGTTCCAGAATGCCTTGAATCAACTGAATGACGCCGAGCGTACCGTTCTGGTGTTGCATGATGTGAACAATGAATCGTATACGGAAATTGCGAAAGCATTGAATTTAAACATAAACAATGTCCGCACCCGTCTATGGCGGGCGCGTGAAAAATTACGCCGGATTTTAGAACCTTATATTAAAGAACGATGAAGAACCACGACCCGAAAAAGTATAACGATATCTCGCAGCGTTTCGATCAGCAGGCTGCTCCTCAAAATGAGGAAGAAGCGCAAGTATTTAATGCATACCGTTGGATTCAGAAGAATCTTCGTGAATATGAGGTTCCGGAGGTTTCATATAAACAGCTGGCGGATCGATTGCGGAGAGAGACTCTGAGTTTGAGTGAACATGAGAGCAGCTTTTATTTGAAAAGGTGGTTCTGGCAACCGGCTGCGGTGGTTTGTGCACTTTTGTTGTTCATCTATTTTGCCTGGTTCCATTATTCACCTGTACAGAAGATTGAATATAAACCTCTAGCAGAGCATAGTCTTGATGAAGCGTCATTTTTAAATTCTTTTTTGATTAAGAACCGTTACTTTTTTACTACGCCAAGGGATCAAAAAACCATCATTGAATTAAATGAAAACAGCCGGATTGAATGTGAACCGGGTACGAGAATATCCATACAATTCGATCGGCATCGAAATATTTTTCTGAATAAAGGGGAGATTCTAGTTCATGCCGAGTCTATCCCTGACTCCACTATGGCGGTCATTACCCCTTTACTTAGAACAGAAGTGGTTGGAACCGTATTTCGTGTGAAAGTCATTCCTTAAATGTTGAGGTTATCATCATGCGTCAGGCTTTTATTATTGTACCGATTCTAATCATTGTGCTTATTATTGGAATAACAATGTTTTCTGGTCATCAAGAAGAGACTGTTACGCCTCAAGCGGTGGAAGTGGAGGTGTATGAAGGCAAGGTCCAGGTGAGTAATGATAAGGTACAAAAGACTATCACTCCAGGTGAAGTGTTCACTGCTCCCACACTGGAAGAAAAGCGGGAAACCGCCATCGTCTCTGCTGATGAAAAAATTTCTTCAGCGACAAAATTCGATGAAGTACTGCAGAAAATCGAGTCACAACCTAAAGCATTACAAATTTTGGTGACGGATGCGCTGGGGGATCCTATTCAGAAAGGTTCCATCAAAATCAACGATGAAAACTTCTCTTTCAAGCACGGGCGGGCTGTGATTCAGGATACCATCCAGAATCCTGTTACGATTGCTGCCAATGCCAATGGGTATTTTTCTGTTAGCAAGACCATTGAGGATATTTCTACAGATGATCCAGTCGAATTGGTCATGGAATATAAATGTTCGATTGATGTTGAAGTGCATACAAAAAACAAACAGACAATGGCAGGAGCGGAAGTTACTTTATATCGGGGTTTAGAAGTGGACCGGCCAGTGCCGGAGAAAGCCCAGATTCACTACAATTATGTCAATGTCGATTTTGAACAAGCGGCGGTTCAGTATAAAGATGATGGAATACATGTTCTGCAAACATCAGAAAAGAAATTACAGATACCCCCATACAATCAAGTATCCGGACTTACACCGGGCGATATCATTCTTGGTATAGATTATTGTATGTGGAATCCAGGGGATACCAGGCATGTTCTTGGTCATAATACCCCTAGAGGAAACAAACCTGGAAAACTTAGTTCACCCCGTTTGCGAATATGGGATACTATTGTTCTGCAAAATCAACAATCCGGATGGGGATTTGGCCCTTCTTTGGAATTCTCGCGTGACGGGCAACGGTATTGCAGTAGATTAAGAAAACTTAGTTTTGCTGAAAATGAACCTGCGCTATCTACACAACAAACAGACAGCCTTGGACGGTGTACCTTCAATAATTTAAAGCCTGGACTCTATTTTATCCAAGCTCGAAAAGATGACTTTCATTCAAGGATTGTTCCGGTGTTTCCCACAATGGACAATGTTCAATTGAGAATGAGCGATTCAAGCCGTCTTTATATTCGAGTAAATCGTGAGACAAATGAGGGAGCCGATGATCTTTTCAACTGTCTTCCAGGCGCACAAGTTGTTCTTCAGCCAAGTACCAATAATACCCGCAAAGGAATTTTTGCTCATAAGACTGATAAATATGGGCGCTGCAAAATTGAAAAAGTTCCCTATGGCAAATACCACATTACTGCTACGGCTCCAACTGATGCGAAAGGCAAGACTGTTTCACAAGAGTTTGAAGTGAGAGAACCCTTTCATCATATAGAACTATCCATACCGGATACCGGTTACACCATCAGCGGCCATGTTTTGACTTACGAAGACCGGCAGCCGGTTGCTGATTACACGCTTGAATTGGATTATCGGGGTGTTACCGTTCCCGGTGATACAGGATGGGGAATAAATGATGCAGGCCGTATTAAAACAGATGCAAACGGTTATTTTGAATTCAACAATTTAAAGCTTGGTACTTATGATATTTGTGCGGTTCAGGCTGAAATAGATAAGTATTGTCCGGCGTTTATTCCAGAAGATCAGTATGATAAAGGTACTTATACATTGAAAACTCGCAATAAAGATATGGCTGTAATTGATATAAAGGATCATGATATCAATAATGTCGAAATATATGTGGTTTCTTCAGTCAAAACAACCATCAGCGGCATTGTCACTGATCAAAATAATGTACCTGTTCATGACGCGGTTATTCAAGTTGATTTCAATTTCAATAATAAGGATATTATTCCAAAGTTTGATGAGGAGTATCTTAACCTTTCGCAAGGCCGTTTTGAATTTTCTTTTTATGGACGCCCATCAGAACATGAAAAATCTTTGGATATAACGGCGTCAAAGGGAAAAGTGATCCCAGAACAATGGGACAACCATTCGGTACAAAAAGAACATGTTGATGTGGAAGCGCAAGCGGTTGAACGTGTCAATTTTATGATGGGCGATCATATTAAAGATTTGCATTTGGTTTTAGAAGGAGTCAAGAAATTCACTGTCACCGGACATGTAAAAATGGTGGACGGGAGTGTAGTAAAACGAGGTAACATACATTTACGTCAGAGAAATGATAGAAATGAGTACACCTTAAATGAAGATGGAAGTTTTGAGATTCATGGAGTGCAGCCGGGCAGTTTCTATATCAGTGTTCATGATGAATATCATCATGTTCAGCATGAGCGGTTTGGGGAAAGGCCTTATTACGATTATAGATATGCATCTAAGCCGCTTGAAATGCCGGAGGACGGGAATCTCGAACCGGTTGAATTGATTGTGGAACCAGCCGGACACTTAGCGGGTATCCTTCTGGATGAAAACAATCAACCGTATTCCGGAGCCGTGCTCTTACCGAAAAACAGCAAAGGCCAGTCTTATATGGATATGCAATCGGATGAGATGGGATATTTTTGGCTGTACGGTTTACCTCTCGATGAGACTTTCTCCATTCACGTTTTCTATCCCGGCGAAAAAGAACCGGCGGTGATTATGGAGAATCTGACCCCTCCAAATGAGAATATTATTATTCAATTGGAGTGAGTAGATGAATCTTTTTCATCAATTCTCTGCTCTTTTCTTGAATACAAGGATTTGTGGAATTATTTTTTGCTTTCTTGAAGTATTGATTTGCTTTCTTGAATTCATGGCGGTAATAATGAATCAGTCCAAGATAGTAATCGTAAATGAAACGTGGCTCTTGTGATAAATCAGATTTATTTCTTTTAGCGTATTGATATTCATATAATGCCGCCTCCTCTCCCATTGTTAAACCGTAGGCAGTAATCACGGCTCTCACATGCCGCACTTGATATGGCTTGGCCAAACGGTCTTCTCACCTCAATAGACTTCATCATGGGATCCAATATCCACAAATACTACTTTCTCTTCATCTGCAAAGTAGAAGATGACCCTAACATCGTAAGTAATACTGAAACTCCATAGATCAGATAACTCACCCGAGAGTTTATGGGTACGTAAACGTGGATCGAAGGGATCATCCGCAAACCATTCTACACGTGTCCAAAATCGCTCTTTTATTTCTGGACTTCGCTCAATGCATTTCCGGAATACCCGTTGAAAGGACGAACTAAATGCAACTTTCATTTGGAGAGTTGTGCTTTCAGTTCATCGATATCAGACGAAAAGGACAGATCAGTTTCCTCGTGCTTACTCTCTTGGTAATGCCGGAGGATTTCGTGCCGGCGCTCTTCAATCAGATATTTATCCAGTAATGATTTGAGAGTGAACTTCTCGTCCGGATCCAATTGTTTGACTTCTTCAACGAGGTCTGTGAATGATTTCTTCATATTATTTCCTTCCGTGCTAATGATCGTTTTAAAAAAAACTTGCCGTGTAAATGAGATTGCTTCCTGTGTATGTTGGGCGGCTGGATTCAACTGGATGTGCGAACCATGCTTTTGTTTTAGGCCCGTATTCAGGTATATAGAAGGCGTCTCCCCTTCGGTTCAGGAATGTCTCTACCTAATTCTCTTGCCGTGTCCAGCCATAGATCCATAGCGTCTTTGCAGTTTGTTAGAGCTTCGTCCGGACTATTTCCATGTGCCATGCAACTCGGTAGTTCCGGTACTTCTGCAATGAACGCCTCGTCATCGTTGCTCCAGGAGATAATTATCTCGTATTTATGCATCATTTCTCCTCATTAATCGTCAAACCGTAAGCGGTTATCACAGCTCTCACTTGCCGCACTTTATACGGCTTGGCCAAACGGCCTTTTCGCTGCCGCAAGCTGATTGTTCGCATGAGCTTGCCAGAGGGCTTTTGCGTCAGTACTCCAAGGAGGCCGATCAAGCAGAACGTCAAGAACCACATTTGTATCGAATAAGGCACGAGTCATCCGTGTTTCCTCAGTCGTTCCTCTTCGACGATTTTTGCACATTCTTCGTCGTTAGGTGGAGGAGAGTCGGTTTTTAAAATCCCGAACACTTGATGAAGTGACATTTTTCGTGGCGGCTCTGAGATTTGCGGTGAATCTAAGGTCTCCAAAATCTTACGAGCCAACATAATTCGCATCTCTGGTGTCCAAGTCTGTACACGATCAAGTATCTCAGACATTTCAGTGACATTCATTATTTGACCTCTTATTTAACAATCTGGACAAATCACTTGAAAGCCATTCTCCGAATTCTCCCCTGATTGATGTCCACACCGTATGTCCTCTTGCTTTTTGGGGGTATATGCGAATCACCGAATACTATTTTAGCACAGATTTGGTTTCTTTGGGATATGATGGGTGGTGAGGTTAAATCGCTGTGGGTGGAAGTTTTTGTGGATATGTTACTTTGTGCCTATAGCTAAAAAATATAAACTCCGAGTGCCCTCATAAGGGCTGCATAGTCAAAACCATAGAGGGGATAAATCCAGCGTTTTTATGCAGTTTTTTATTGAGTAGAATTACAGAACACACGATAAACAATCACGGCGAATTACCTTTGGCACTCCGGAGACCTATAAATTAACCCTGCCTACCATATTTTCTGGATATTCCATACAACCACACCATAACAAGTAGTATGGCTATAATGGGGAGGGAGTTGTAGTCCATGATGCCTAGTTGGCCGCCTAGTGTTAGGGATTTGTATTCCATGTAGGCCAGAAAGCCGATGAAGACGCCGACCAGGGATTCTCCGGCGATCATTCCTGACGCGATGAGGATGCCGTTTTTGCGGTTGCTGTTAGTTTCTTCGCGTGACTTACCGAACAGGAAACCGTGGAGAATGCCGCCTGCCAGGATTGCGACTGACAAACCCATGGGGAGGTAGATTCCGACCGCCACCGGCATGATGTGCAGGCGGAAGGGGGATTCAAGAATCATCAACATACCATCGATCATCAGTAAAATAATCCCAATCCCTACTCCCCAAGCCACCATATCCCATGGGAGTACGCCTTCACCGAAGAAACCGTTGACCAATGAGGCAAACAGGACGGCTTGTGGTGCGGGGAGTTCCCGTCCACCGATGCCGCCGGTGCCATTGGTTAGCGAGCCTTCATGCAAGACGGTCATTACCGGCGCCAGGACGAACGCAGCGGCTAAGACTCCGAGAATTTGCATACGCTGCTGGTTGCGCGGTTTGGCGCCTACAATGAAGCCGGTTTTCAGATCGTTGCAGACGTCTCCGGAAGTGCAAGCCACGCAGCAGACTACTCCCGCTACTCCAAGCGTGGCGATCATCCCGGCGGTGCCGCTGTAGCCGAAGATATAAATCAGCGCACCGGTGACCAGGATTGTCGAGATAGTCATGCCTGAAACCGGGCTGTTCGAGTTACCTACCAGGCCAACAATGTAGCTGGCCACAGCGGTAAAGAAAAATGCCATGACAATCATAATGACTGTGACCAAGGCGGTAATACCCAACCATCCTTTTAACAAATATAAATAGACTCCACCTATCGAGAAAAAGCTAACAATGATTAAAAACACAATGAGTAAACTGTTTATGTCTTCGCTTTGTTCGGTGGATTCTGTTTTGGATTTTACTTGGAAGTGCGATGTCATTTCGCGGATGGCGGTGACCAAACCCCGGCGTACTTTCCATATAGAGACAACACCACCGACAACCATGGTTCCTACACCCATGTATCGAACTTGAGTCGACCACAGGTGCCATGCCTGATCAATGGCCGAACCGGCTTGAGGATCGGCAGTCATAAAGGGGATGCCTATCAACCAGCCCATGGCTCCACCCAGAAAAATCTGCAATGAAATCGGCAGGCCAACGATGACTCCGACAGCGACCAAAGCGGGTGAGATATCCGCGCCAAAATAGAAGACATGCGTCGTTCTGTAGATTGCCCATTCCACCGTATCCTTGAGCAAGCCAAGATAGGACAGGCAGAATTTGAAAACCGCTCCGGCAGCCAGTCCATAAAATACCAGGCGTGTGCCTATAGACGCTTCGGTTGTATCGCCTTCCTGGCTTTCACCAGCGCGAAGCACTTCGGCGCACGCCAGACCTTCAGGGTATTTGAGTTCGGGGCTATCGATGACAAATACCCGGCGCATAGGGATCATGAACAGGATTCCCAGCAGGCCGCCAGTGAAGGCGATAAGGGTGGTGGTCCAGAAATGGAAATGCTGCCAGAGTCCGGCAAGGATCATAGCGGGGATGGTGAAAATAATTCCAGCGGCCAATGATTCGCCGGCCGAAGCGCCGGTTTGCACCATGTTCGATTCTAAGATGGAGCCACGGCCTAACAGTGCATGGTAGATTCCCATCGCGATGACTGCGGCGGGGATGGAGGCAGAGACTGTCATACCTGCGCGCAGCCCGAGGTAAACATTGGCTGCCCCCATTATAATTGATAGAAGGATTCCAAAGAATACAGCTGATGTGGTAAACTCTCTTTTGGGTGGAGATGGATTGTTTAATGCCATACTTTGTATATTCCTTTCTGTAATTAATCTTCTTATTGATTGGCGATCATGTACCATGGGGCAATCACACAGGATTGCCCCTACAAACGGCATTGCCCTAATGATTTGTAGAGGGTAAACCTATGTGTTTACCCTCGTAGTGTTTTACGCGTTTGAATTGCGGATATCCTGTCCTTTATTTTAGACTTTAATGATAACCTTTTTACTCACACGTTCGGACCAAGATGCTCGTGCTCCCAGTGGGGGTGGCAAGGGCAAGACCGTTTGCGGTCAGCCCTTGCGGTAGAGGTAGATGGAGACATACCGTCAAGGGCTGGCTTCGCCTCAATGTCATTAACTTAAGAATTCTATCGCCCTTTCAGGGCTTTGGGTCTATTGCATTTTGTTCCCAGGGCGAATGCCCTGGGCTATCATATATTGCCCCTTCAGGGCATAAAATACTACCTTTTTCGGTAAGTTAATGACATTGGGCTTCGCCTTGCCCTTGCCACCTAGCGGGAGGACGAATCTCCTGATGAGCCTTACGAAACGTTTGTATTAATTAGTGGCTCGGCAGGAGCCTTGCCCTCCCATTTCAGCTCTCCCAATTCAGCTGATACAAATTTATGCCTCCCTTTGCCTATAGGAGAGTATAAGGTAAAAGTCCTATATGTTGAAAGTGAAGTTTAACACTTTCATGATAGGTGGGAGCATTTTAGGTGATTTCCCATAGGGAATACCTATTCATACGTTTATACTGAGTGGGAGAAATTTATGAAAGATAAATCATTCATAAAGATTAGCATAAAGCGGGAGTTTTGATATGAAGCGACGAGATTTTATTGGAAGTATGCTTTCACTCGGGCCGGCTATTGCTTTAACCAACAGCCTTTCATTGACTGAAGCAGCTGATATGGAGATCAATAATGCTGCGGATGTTATCGTGGTGGGTGGCAGTTTGGCTGGATGTTTGGCTGCGATGAAGGCGGCCAGAGAGAACCAAAAAGTTATTCTGATTGAATCCAGAACGTATCTCGGTACGGATATTACTGCGACGTTACGTCCATGGATTCAATCCAAAAACATCGGTTCCTTGAATGAAGATTTGCAGGAGGTTTTGTTCAACAGCAAATTACCCCATGATGAGAATGTGGAGGAATATCCATTACAGGTTGGAGCCATTAAGAAAAACCTGGTTCGAAAATTGAGGGAAGCCGGTGTTGAAATTCTTTTCATGTCGGAGTTAGCAGGAGTCTTGACTGAGGAAGAGAAAGTTACCGGCGTTGTCATCGGCAATAAAAGTGGATTGCAGTCTATTTTGGCAAAGACGGTCATTGACGCTACGGAGATAGCCACAGCGGTCTTTTTGTCAGGCGCTAAAAGGAATGTTAGTAAACCTGAATTTAAGGTGCAGCGGGTAGCGGAATTCTTAACTGTTGGTAAACCTGCAAACAACTACATCGATGTGCCCAGTGAACTCGGTCTAAAAGATAACAGAGTGTGGCTGCACCGTGGGAAGCATGATGATACCCATTATTATATTGAGTTTCATTTACCGGTGAAATCAAACGATGCCAGTTATAAAGAAAAAGCTCGCTGGGAAGTAGAAGCGCGTAAGAAAACCATCGAATTATGCGAGTATCTGATCGCCAATGTGACTGCGTTTAAAGAAGCGGTGCTATTGCAAACTTCACCGGAGTTGTGGTATCCGGACTATTGGACGATGAAAGACATCAATCAAGAAACCGGTGAAGTTCAATCATGCAAGAACTTGTTCAGGATTTCAAGGAATTATGTATGGCATGAGAAACTTGATGTTGATCAGTTAAATAATATGCAATCCGCTGTAGATCAATTAACAGAGATTGTAATTGATAGGATAGCGAATATTCATGAGATATCAGAATCAAATAATGTGATCCGGATGGGTGGTTTTGAAATACCGCTACATTCTTTGAAACCCGAAACCTGTTGTGACCACCGTTTCCAATTGAGATATTATTCTTTGCAATTACCAGACATCGATACGCTTCCTGAAATGGACACGTCTAATGTATTGGTTGTGGGTGGTGGAACAGCGGGGGCACCGGCGGCGATTTCTGCCAGCCGCGAGCTGGATAGAGTGATCCTTGTTGAGCCAACGAATGGATTGGGTGGAACCGGAACTATTGGAGGTATCAATAGTTATTATCATGGGTACCGGGGAGGATTCACCGCAGAACTGAATAAAAAAGTTACACAAATGGCCAAGCGGATCAGTACGTATCATAAGATGTCTCACTGGAATGTGGAAGTCAAAATGATGACTTATTTCGATGAGATCGTAAACAATGGCGGTTTCATTTATTATAGAACCCAAGCGGTTGGAACCCATGTTGAGGATAAAAAACTTCAAGCCATCATCACGCTGAACTCGGATGGTTTAAGCTCAATTCGGTCCAATGTAACCATTGACGGAACCGGTGACGGTGACCTGGCTGCCTGGTCCAGAGTTCCCTGTTACGTTGGAGATGAAAAAGACGGCAATCTTCAAACATTCAATCAATGCAACTGGCGTCTGACCAAAAAAATGGTTGGCGTCAACCTGGATATAGGCGTGATCGATAAAACCCAAACACTGGATTCAACCCGCGGTTTGTTTATTGGTCACAAAAACGGAAACCGGTATGATTTTTCACCGTACTTAAGCGCACGGGAATCCCGCCACATGATCGGTGATTATCAGTTGCAAGTTTCCGATGTATTTTCCAGACAGCGTTTTCCCGATTCGATTGCTATCGGTAAAACTGATTACGATCAGCATGGCTTGCAGAATTCTCTGTTCGCCCGTTTGGGTTATATTCCTTATCATCGGGACTCACATATCGTGCGTGTCCCCTACCGTGCCTGTCTTCCAAAAGGCATCGAAGGTTTGTATGTGATTGGTAAAGCCTTTTCGGCTGAGAGCGATGCCTTTTGTTTTATGCGAATGCAGGCAGATATGCAGAATTTGGGATATGCCATCGGCCTGGCTGCTTCAGCGGCGGGTAAGAACGGAGAGAGCATACGCCGAATTAATATAAAAAAGATTCAGGAAAAACTGATCGAAAAAGGAATACTCAAGCCGGAAGATATCGGTACATTCACAGAGTTACCCCCTGCGAAAGAGTTGGTGGCTTCTTTAAACGAATCAAAAGAATCCGCTTTGTTGCCCGCTTTGTGTACAAAAAGAAGTGAAATACTGCCGTTATTGGAGGCAGCCTATCCAACTGCTGCAGCCCAGGGGAAAATGTATCTGGCCATGGCTCTTGCCTGGTTTGGTTCAAAAACCGGAGTGGAAGAACTGATCGTACGGCTGGATGCATTGAAAGACAATCCCCAAACCGGGAAATATGACCGCCATAACCGGCCGCGAGGCGGTTTCTTGGGTGAACCAAATGTGTACTGGCGAGTGAACCAACTCATTGTTCTGCTTGGACTGGCGGGTGACGATCGCGCAGTCAATTTGTTAAGCAATATCACCGCACACACTGAAGCAGGCGGCCCTCAGCAGAGCAATCCAAGGCTGCATTGGCGGCGTGTACCGAATTATGACAGGATCGTCTCTCTGTGTTTCAGTTTGGAGCGATTCGCCAGTAACAAATCGGTTCGTGCGTTGGAAACGTTGTTGGAAAGACCCCATATCAGCGGTTTTGTGGCTAAATCAGGGATCGATGGTGAAGAGAAATATATCAGCGCCTATCTGGAAGTGATCATCGCCCGAACATTGGCGAAATGCGGCGGGAAAGCAGGTTTGATGCTTCTGGCAGATTATGTAGAAGATATACGCTCTGTATTATCCGATCATGCTTACGAAGTATTGAAAACCATTACCGGCAAAGACTTCGGCAAAAATAGCGAAGCCTGGAAAGAAGCGTTAAGCCGGTATCCTGCTACTTTCAGTGGAAATTGATTGGAAATTATTAAAACATTACTATGACTAAGGGCGGCTTCGTGTCGCCCTTTTTGTGCTAATAAAAAGAACAGATAACCATGTAAATTATGTATTAATTAGTTTATACTGAAACCACAGATATTAGGGAATCGTAACATAGCCTATTGTAAAAAATAAAACGTTTTGATTAAAAACGGGGAGAATGATAATGAAGCGCAGGGAATTTATCGGCAGTATATTATCTTTAGGGCCGGCTATAGCTTTGAGCAATAGTGTTTCATTTGCGGAAGCAGAGCGGATGAACATCAACAGGATGGCGGATGTGGTTATTATCGGCGGCAGCCTAACAGGATGCCTTGCAGCCTTGAACGCCGCGCGGGAAAACTTAAAGGTTATCTTGATTGAATCAAGAAGTTATCTCGGAACAGATATCACCGCCACCATGAGGCCATGGATACAATCCCAAAACATCGATTCCATAAGCGATGATTTGAAGGATATTTTGTTCAGTAGAAAAATATCCGATGACTTTAATATTGGCGAAATCCCAGTTCAGGTGGGAGCGGTCAAGAAAAATCTATTAAGCAAACTCAGAGAAGAAAGTATCGAAACGCTCTTCATGTCGGATGTGGCGGGAGTTTTGATAAACGGCGGCCAAGCTGCGGGGGTGGTAATTGGGAATAAAAGCGGCTTGCAGGCCATCTTAGCGAAAACGATTATCGATGCCACGGAAACGGCATCGGCGGCATACACCGCAGGAACGAAACGGAAAATAAACCAGCTGGAATTTAATGCTCGGCGTGTGGTTGAATTTTTCATGGTCTCACAGCCGGGAAAAAATTTTATTGAAGTGCCCAGTGAATTAGGTTTGACGGGGGATCGAGTTGAACTGCATCGCGGGAAGTATGATGACACGCATTATTATGCGGAGTTTCAAATGCCCGTGAAATCTGTTGATGCCAGCTGCAAAGAGAAAGCCCGCTGGGAAGTGGAAGCGCGTCAAAAGTCGATCCAATTATGCAACTTTTTAATTTCTAATGAACCCAGTTTCAAAGAAGCGGTTTTATTGCAGACATCTCCCGAGTTGTGGCTGCCGAAGTACTGGACATTGGATGGAATAGCACCAAACAACCGTGAAGTTGAAGGATGTAAAAACTTGTTTGTAACCGAGATTACTTGGCCGGAAAAAATCAGTGGTGATCAACTGAATGAGATGCAGTCAGCGGCAATGCAGTTGGTTAATACCGCTCTTGAAAATATTCAAAACATTCAAGATTCCCCGCAATTAGAACAACTCATATACAGATTGGGTAACTCTGAAGTGCCACTGCATAGTTTGATACCTAAAAAGTGCTATGACCAGCGATTTGACTTAACATTTTATTCATTAGATATGCCTCCCATTGATTCAATTCCTGAACTGGATGATTCAAACGTGCTGGTTATCGGCGGCGGAACATCCGGCGCACCGGCTGCGATCTCGGCCAGCCTCACAACGGATAACGTTATACTGGTTGAACCTTCCAATGGATTGGGAGGAACGGGAACCCATGGCGGGATCACACGGTATTATCACGGTTACCGCGGCGGATATACGGCTGAATTGGATGAGAAAGTGCTGCAAATGGAAAAACACATCAGCACTTATCATAAAATGCGTGACTGGAATGTCGAAGCCAAGATGATGACTTATTTTGATGAGATCATCAAAGCCAAAGGATTCATCTATTACAGAATCCGCGCTGTAGGGACCCATGTTGAAAACAAAGCAATAAAAGCGGTTATTACCACCGGCTCGGATGGACTTCAGGTTATCCGATCCAAAGTAACCATTGATGCAACCGGGGACGGTGATTTAGCGGCCTGGTCGGGTGTTCCTTGGCATTTGGGCGGGAAAAAAGATACGAACATTCAGGTGTTTAATCTTGGCGGCTGGCGGATTAATAAAAAATTGATCGGTAGGAATGGGAACTTAGGGGTGGTTGATAATTCAGACTTTTTGGATAGAACACGGGGATTTTATATTGGTCACGTAAAGCGGGGGGATTATGATTTTTCACCAATCTTGTGTCCAAGGGAATCACGCCATATTGAAGGCGATTACAAAGTTGAAATCACCGATGTCTTTTCACAGCAGCGTTTCGATGACGTCATTGCCATCGGTAAGACGGATTACGATCAACACGGTGTTCAGAATACAATTTATGCCCGGCTTGGTTATCTCCCCTATCACCGTGACGATAAAATTGTACGCATCCCTTACCGTGCCTGCATCCCGAAAGGCTTCGATAAATTGTATGTGATTGGTAAGGCCTTCTCCTCGCAGAGCGATGCATTTTGCTTTATGCGCATGCAGCCGGATTTGCAGAATATGGGTTATGCCATCGGTTTAACTGCAGCCGAGGCTGTGAATAAAAAGCAAAAGATAAGAGACATCAATATAAAAGGTATTCAAAAAATCCTTCTGGGAAGAGGAATTATTCGCGAAGAGGATGTAGGTTCCTATACAGGTCTTCCCTCCCCTTCAACGCTGGTTTCTTCTTTAAATGAAGGAAAAGAAGATGCTTTTTTGCCAACACTCTGCACGGAAAAAAGTAAGATACTTCCATTGTTGGAAAAGGCTTATCCATCGGCTTCAACCGATGGAAGATTATACATCGCCATGGCACTGGCCTGGTTCGGATCCAAGTCCGGTGTGGATGAATTGATCGCTAAATTAAATGAGTTGAAAGATAAACCACAAAGCAGCGAGGTCGATCGTGTAAAAAGACCGCATGGCGGATTTGCCGGTGAACCAAGTACCTATTGGCGTGTTAATCAACTTATCGTTCTGCTAGGTCTGGTGGGTGATCATCGAGCCAATGGTCTTTTGAAGGATATCACGGCAAATACAGAAGCAGGTGGCCCCCCACAAGAACATGGCGGAATGCACTGGCGGCGAATTCCCAACTATGACCGTATACTGTGTTTGTGTTACAGTTTGGAAAAATTTAATAAGGAAAAATTTATACCTGCTTTGGATACTTTATTGAAACGGCCTCATATTGGCGGATATGTGGCCAAATCGGGACTTGACGGGAATGAGAATTATACCAGTGCCTATTTAGAAGTCGTGGTTGCCAGGACATTGGCCAAGTACGGGGGTAAAAGCGGTTTGATGGTATTGGCGGATTATGTAGAAGATATTCGAGAGGTTTTATCCGATCATGCTTACGAAGTATTGAAAACCATTACCGGAAAGGATCATGGAAAATCCAGCCAGGCATGGAAGCATGAATTGAGCCGGTATCCTACTGCTTTTAGTGGGGATTAAAGAGCTCTTATTCGATTTTCCACTTGTTTATTATCTTTATTCATCATGGTATTTGATTGAAAAGAAGGTAAAATATAAACGGCACAAATAATACTTTATGATAAGCATTTTTGAAACTTGAAATGATTTATTTAACCGAAAAAGCAGCAAAACAATTTAGAATAATCCGGAACGATCATTGTCGTCCAAAGGCTGGTATGCGGGTGGCTGTGCTGGGTGGCGACTGTTCCGGCTTAAAATATCATATCGGCATGGATAAGTTTCGCGCCGATGATGATATCCTGATTCAAAGTAAAGGAATTCAAATTCATGTCGATGAACTCAGCGCGCAATATCTCTGGGGATCCGAAGTCGACTGGTTTGAAGTGGATGATGAAGCGGGATTTGTTATTTTGAATCCAAACAAAGGCCGAAGCCTAGATGGATGCGGTAAAGACGGAAAGGGGGGCATGACAAAAGGTGACGGCAAAACCTGCTTAAAGAGCACGAATAGTTGTTCTACAAATAAATGTAATTCATGTACCTCAAAAAAAGACCAAGTATTCCAGGTATCGCTGGCTTGATTTTTCTTATCCCATCCAGAATCCTTTTCGATGTGTAACTCCTAATGTTTTTTTGCACTCAGGGCAAAAGTAAACATACCTTTTTCCAAACGTTGATTTTACAGGATGAATCCAAACCGTTTTCAGGTCTTTTTCGCAATGGGGGCAAATCGGGTTCACATTTTCTTTTTCTTCGACGTGTATCATATGATCTCCTTTAAAATTAAACCTTTATTCATTTATACGTTAAAAATCCGATCTATTTTTATTTATAAATACAGCCTTTATTTTTTTCCATAAGAGTTCATTAAGGAAAATCAATGTTATTTGTATTGTGTATATATGAAAGAAATACACTCTGTGGTAAAGTAACGTTTTAGGATTATTCACCAAAAAGGATTATATTCAATGGCAGCAGAAATACTTGATGGAAAAGCGTTGGCAAAAACAATCCGGGCAGAAATTAAGGAAGAAGTACAGCGTTTTGTTGAAGAAACATCCGTCCAACCGGGATTGGCTGTGGTGTTGATTGGAGAGAATCCCGCGTCGCAGGTGTATGTGCGAAATAAGGGAAAGGCTTGCAACGCGGCGGGAATGAATTCCATCCAGCACAATTTACCGACGGAAACGAGTCAGGAAGAAGTACTCGATTTGATCGACAAAATGAATAATGATCCCTCGATTCATGGAATTTTAGTCCAGCTCCCAGTTCCGGAACAGATTAATGCACATACGGTGCAAGAGCAGGTGGTTCCGTTGAAAGATGTGGATGGATTTCATCCAATTAATGTGGGGCGGCTTTCAATCGGTTTGGACACATTGGTTCCCTGCACGCCTCTCGGAGTGATTGAGATTCTAAAAAGAGCGGATATCCCCATCAAGGGAAAGCAGGCCGTTATCATCGGACGAAGCAATATTGTCGGAAAACCTATGATCCAATTACTGTTGAGAGAACATGCAACGGTGACGGTGTGTCATTCAAGAACTCAAGATTTGCCGGCAGTATGCCGGAGAGCTGATATACTCATTGCCGCCACCGGCCAGATGAACATGGTTCGAGGTGATTGGATCAAACCCGGTGCAGCTGTGATTGATGTTGGAATCAGTTTTGAGGAAGTGGAAGGAAAATATGTCCAAAGAGGAGATGTCCATCGTGATGAAGCGATGGAGGTGGCGGGATATCTTTCTCCCTCGCCAGGCGGTCCTGGTCCGATGACTATCGCTATGTTGTTGAGCAACACAATCAAAGCGGCAAGATTGCAAATAGCAGGAAAATAAGCAAAAAACAACGATTACTTCATCATTTGTTTGATGCGGTCTCTAATTTGGGCGGCGGTTTCGTAATCTTCACGGTTAACGGCTTCCTGCATTTTCTCACGTAATTCTTTTACAGGATTGCTCTTCCATTTCGATTCAATCTCTTCCAGAAATCCATTCAGAAAAAGTATCTCATTGCAGTTTTCGGCTATATCGGGGCGACCAAGTTCGGAAAAAAATTCATGAATTTTGTCAATTGCGGTTTGAATTTTTTGCACCGCCTCTTCGATGCGGTTTTTTTCAAGTAAATGATGGGAAGCTGCTCTTGCATTCATCATTAGAACGTAAGGCCGGTACTGTTCCAGGGCGTATTTATCCTGCTCATCTTCGGCATATTGTTTAATAAAATCAAAGACTGCCAAATTACGCCCAGTATCACGTTCAACGGCTCCATATTCTTGAAGATGGAACAAACTGAGATAACGATAATAGTATTGAAGGGCTTCAGCCCTGAGATCAGAACATTCATCCGGGTCCAGGAAAAATCCCTCATCACTATCCTGTTGTAGAATATGGTCTTCTAATTGTTTCTGGTAATATTCAAATAAGGATTCAAAACCGTGAGGACGTTTCCCATCGGGACGTCCTGAATATTCCATTTGAAGTAAACCAATATCAAGTCTCATCTGGACTTTAGGTGTTCCGTCGTCCCCATTAATCAGACGTACGGTTACTTCATTCGGTTGGTAATCCCATCCTTTCAAAATGCGGGTAATATCAAGCATTGGAAAAATCACCTATCCTTTTCAATGCTTTTAAAAAAAAAGCGAATCGTTCTAATAAAATTTTACCGGTTGATTGTCAGGACTGAAAGTCCCCTTTGATTTGGTAAATCAATAAAAAAGGAAATAATACAAATTCATGAGATTAGATTTTCAGGTTTAGGTTAGCTGCAAATTGCAATACAAGAAGCAGAAAATGAACAAGGGGTATAAGTATCATGCAATTTCCCCGTTTTTTATTATTGAGTTATTATATTTTTCCACAAACTCAACTTGAGATTAAGACGAAGGTGCTGAATAATATCATCTATATATGAATCAATAGTACATCAACATATAAAAACGGGACGACTATTTCTCAAGGAGCATGTAAAACTAAAAAATCATGAGAACATATATAAATAAAAGTTTTGCAAGCGATAACAATTCGGGAGTCCATTCCAATGTTTTCAAAGAGATGCAGGCAGTGAATGTCGGGCATACGATCGCTTATGGCGATGATCCCTATACCCATGCCGCTATAGCTAAAATCAAAGAACATTTTGGCAAAGAGACCGGCGTATATTTCGTCTTCGCGGGAACCGGGGCGAATGTACTCGGTTTAAAACAGCTGACGGAATCTTTTCATTCTGTTCTTTGCGCAGAATCAGCTCATATTTATACGGACGAATGCGGTGCTCCGGAAAAATTCACTGGATGTAAATTGTTGCCAATTCCATCAAAAGACGGGAAGATAACAATCGATGGGATTCAAAAACATATGCATGGAATCGGTTTTGAACACCGTTCGCAACCCAGAATAATTTCAATAAGCCAATCTACTGAGTTGGGGACGATTTATACCCCTGAAGAGATCAAACAAATCGCGGACTATGCACATCAAAACGAAATGTACCTCCATATGGACGGCGCCCGGTTAGCCAATGCGGCGGCCAGTTTGGGAGTTAGTCTTCGGCAAACAACAACCGATGCGGGGGTAGATCTCCTTTCTTTTGGCGGCACAAAAAATGGCTTGATGTTTGGTGAATGTATCCTATTTTTCAATAAAAAAATATCCGAAAATTTCAAATATATCCGCAAGCAAGGGATGCAGCTGTTTGCAAAGATGCGTTTTATCGCCATTCAGTATACCGCCTATTTGACTGATGATTTATGGCTGCATAATGCACAAAAAGCCAATAAGATGGCGCAGCTGCTGGCAGAGGAGGTCGAAAAAATTCCTAAAATCAATATCACACAAAAAGTGCAGGCCAATGCAGTTTTTGCTGTCGTCCCCTCAGAATACATATCGGTTCTACAACAGAAGTACTTTTTTTATGTTTGGAATGAAGCGTTATCCGAAGTGCGCTGGATGACCTCATTTGATATTGAAGAAGAAGATATAATAAATTTTTCGCACTTTATTGGAGAAATTTTGAAATGATTTGAAAAGGAGATAATAATGGGAAAACAAATTCTAACCTGGTTCATTGTGAGTTGTTTTATCATCAATTATGGTTACTCAGAAGGAGTATCTGTTACTGGGGAGTTGAAAAAGTGGCATACGGTTACACTGACTTTTACCGGTCCTGAAACGAGTGAAACAGCCCTGCCTAATCCATTCTTGAATTACCGCCTCGAAGTTGTATTCACCAAAGAGAGCAAGCGGTATGTTGTTCCTGGATTTTTTGCCGCCGATGGAAACGCTGCAGAGACCAGTGCGGTTAAAGGTGATAAATGGCGGGTACATTTCATTCCTGATGAAGAAGGAATATGGCAGTACAAAGCCTTTTTTGTAGAAGGTCTTAATATTGCCATCAGGGAAGACCGTAGCGAAGGAACTCCCACATCCTTTGATGGTATTAGCGGCAGTCTGGCCATTGCGCCTTCGGATAAATCTTGCCCCGATTTTAGAGCAAAGGGCATGCTGCGTTATGTGGGAAAGCATTATCTGCAATTTGCCGAAACCGGTGAATACTACATCAAAGGCGGGGCGGACAGTCCTGAAAATTTCCTGGCTTATTCAGATTTCGATCAGACTTATTTTGGAGGTGAAGGCCAAAAGAAAGCATCCGGTGAAGCGGATCATAATGTCAATCTGCATGATTACACTCCTCATGCCCAAGACTGGCGTCCAGGCGATCCCACATGGAAAGACGGGAAAGGAAAAAATATAATCGGCGCATTGAATTATCTCGCCAGTGAGAAAATGAATTCCGTCTATTTTCTGACCATGAATGTACAAGGTGATGGTAAAGATGTATGGCCATGGACAAGCCCTGATGAGCGTTACCGGTTTGATTGCAGCAAGTTGGATCAATGGGAGATTGTGTTTTCCCATATGGACAAACTGGGACTTCTTTTACATGTGATTACTCAAGAACAAGAAAATGATCAACTCTTGGATGGTGGGGATTTGGGACGTCAGAGAAAACTCTATTACCGGGAACTCATCGCCCGATTTGGTCATCATTTAGGAGTGGTATGGAACCTCGGAGAAGAAAACACGAATACCGATCAGCAGCGGAAAGCATTTTCAGAATATATCAACACAGTTGATCCATATAATCATCCCATTGTGGTACACACTTTTCCAGGACGATATGACGAGGTGTATACCCCGCTGTTGTACTATCCCCATTTTTACGGCCCGTCACTGCAAATGGGTGACATGAGCGAAACTCATGCCGAAACAAAAAAATGGGTGGAAAAATCGAGCACAGAAGGGCGGCCATGGATGGTGTGTCTGGATGAAATCGGCCCCGCCAACACAGGTGTCAAGCCGGACAAAGGCGATTATTGGCATAATCAAGTTCGCAAAGAGGCCTTGTGGGGCAACCTGATGGCCGGCGGAGCCGGATGTGAATGGTACTTTGGTTACAATTTCGCTCACAATGATTTGAACTGCGAGGATTGGCGCAGCCGGGATCATATGTGGGATTTAACCCGATTTGCACTGGAGTTTTTCCAGAACCATCTCCCCTTTATCGATATGAAATCTCATGATGAATTGACCACGGCTGATAACGATTACTGTCTGGCCAAAGTGGGTGAATGTTATGCCATTTATTTACCGGAAGGAGGCAGTACCGAACTGACTGTAGCCAGCGGTGAATACACTGTGCAATGGTATAATCCGCGAACCGGTGGAGAACTCAAAACAGGAAGCGTGAAAACCATAAAGGAAGCGGGTAATCAATCCATCGGGGAGCCACCAGAAGAACCATCAAAAGATTGGGCTGTGTTGGTGAAAAAGCAACAAGCAGAACATTAATTTCATTTATATTAGATCGTGTAACTCAATCTGATCAAATTACCTTAATTGGGAAGATGGAGATAAATGATGGAAAATTTAACTAGACGAAGTTTTATCGAACAAACTGCAATAGGAGCCATAGGAACCGGGATGGCACTTCAAGCAAACTCTGTTCTTGCACAAGTTCCTGGAGAAAGACCAAAACAGGATGACAACGTTGCCGTTCTCAACCCACGAAATCGAGTACCGATGAGCTTTATCATCGATGATTCAACTACACTGGTGAATTTGGCCTATTTTGGGATCCCACAATTTCATGAGGTGTTTCCCGATCGCTATAAACAACCTTGGAAGTCATTACCGCGTGAAATTCCTGATTCATTCGTGCGTAAATTCGGTGAATGGTGCCATGAAAATGGAGTAAAGGGTAAATACAGCATTGTCCCCTACCCTGCTTGTGTTGGCTGGGTTGACCGGTTCATACCGGGATGGCCGAAAAAAGAGTTGGAAGACAGTTTGGAACTGGTCAGGACTCTGATGGAGCCTGATTGGGATATCCATCCGGAAATGGTATCTCATACACGAGTCATCAATACAAAAACAGGAAAACCTTATCCGGAAGCCAGTCCATATTATATGGAGAACTGGAGATGGACAGACGATAAATCAGTTGATCAGATTGCCGACTATATCGCCTACGCTTTGCGAATATTGAAAAACGCAGGATTATATTGTGAAGGAATGACAACTCCCGGCGGATTCGGCAACCGGGTGCTTCCGGAACTATCGCAAGCGACTTTACAGGCTTGCCGGGAGGTTTACAAAACAGAGATTCCCCATTATTTCAGGCATTTATACACAGATGAAAGAAGCGTGGCACCGAGGGTGGAGTACGCCTCTGACTTGGACAGCGATGATCCTAAATGCGTGGTTTCGATTATCGGATGCACCGGTGACTGGTTTGGCGGCTGGGATGGTTTGAATCATGGGTCGGTAGACAGATTCATCACCAAGGATTTGAATTCCGGTAGGTTGCCGGAAGTCATTGAAAAAGGTGAACCTGCCATATTGGTTTGTCATTGGCCGGGGATTTATTTCAACGGTCTGGAAATAGGATTTAATATTTTCAAAGAAGTGTACCGCCGGGTTCATGAGGCTTATGATAATCTTATCTGGATGAAGCTGTGTAAGATTTCCCGATATTGGGCCGCCAAGGAACTCACGTGTATTGAGAAAAAGGAAAATCAGGTCGAATTCAATGCTCCATTCGCCAGTCCAATATTCACCGTTCGAGTAAAAGCAAGTAATGAAAGCGTTCCAAAACTGGTTGTGGGCAGTGAAACAAAACCCCTCAGAGAAGTTCAGGATTCTCTGAAACTAGAAAGCGGCACCTGGTTCCGCGATGAAGAAGATATTATTGCCTGTTTTGATCTGCCAAAAGGACGATCCTCGCTGATGCCGTAGCGGCGGCATCCTGCCGGCCCATGTTACTGTTAAGATAGCGATACAGATGATGCCCAAACGGAAAAAAGATAAACGAACATACAACGATTCGCGTTTCAAAATTACGTTTAAAGTCGAGGGACCGTACACAATCGATGAGGGTAACAATCGATTTCTTCATGGTCCTTGTGTAACACGATGTGCGAACGGAGACTGGATTTCAGCCTATCAAGACGGGCTTGATGATCCCGGGCATGGCTCGGTCATTCACCAAAAACGGAGTAAGGACGGTGGTATAACCTGGCATGATGATGGGATTATTTTTGATGAATGTGAGCAAGGATTTGGTTCTCGAAATCCTGCGTTTGGACAGACTGATGACGGCAAGATCGTTCTGATCATACAACGGGTAGGATTGAAAAAGCTGGATCTGGTTAAAGGAGAAAACATCAAAAGCAGCAAAGCATTAATCAGTTACGATAATGGAGAGATATACAAAAGTGTGGGGATCATTGATAAAAATATAAGGAACGGCCACCAAGGGTGCAGCACCCATCTTGTTTATCATGATAATACATTCTACATGCCGGCTTTTCACCCTACCGGCCTGGTGTTGTACATCAGTCATGATGATGGTGAGTCCTGGCCTCAAAGAGTTATGGTTGCTCCAAAAGATCAATTCAGCGAAACACCGGCCTATCCGGCGCTATGTGTCAGGCTGGAGGGTTCGTTGCTTTTTATTGGACACTTGAACCGGCAAATACAGTGTTTCGGCCGAATTAGTCAGGATGGAGGAACTTCGTGGAGCGAAATCGAATATTATGACGATTTATCCTTACGGCATCCAGTTCTAGGATATGCTGGTGAAACATTAATCTGCGCCGGACGAAACATGAATTTCTGGAAACCGGCATTGTCGGTTTCTCCGGATCATGGAGAAACATGGTCAGGCATGATTGATTTTTTACCAGAGCGCGAATCCGGTGGCGGTTATACAGCATTATGGCCTGACGGGAAACCTGGGAGAGTCATTATTGTTACCAGCGCCAGTGGCAAAACAGCTGCTTCACAAGATATTGTATGTACATATATTGAGGATGTTCACATTCAACCTAGATAGACTCACTGAATATGGTTTATACCAATTTCCAAAACAGCCCTTATTTTGAAAATAATTTGCAAAAAATACAAAAGCGTAATCCTATATTGGCCGAGCAGCTTAATCATGCCCCTCTGACGAACGAGGTTATTGCAGTCAAGGCAAAAAACGGTTCCCCACTGGTGGCTGTAAAGCATCCAAACGGTCAAAAAATCGCTTTAAATGATTTGAATGATCCGATGCAAGAATCGGAAAACTGGGTAAGCAGTTTAGGCAAAGAATGCCTTCAATGCGCTCATGTTATGCTTATCGGCTTTGGATCGGGTTATTATCCATTATCATTGCACCGTTTATCCGATCAAGAAACATTGATTTGGGTTGTTGAACCGAATCTCCTTCTTCTGAAAGCGGCTTTGCATTTAATGGATTTTACCTCATTGTTATGTTCTTCACGCATTCGGCTTATTGGGGGACTGTGCGAAGACGAAGTGGTCAAACGATTGTTTCACGGTTCGGATGCAAGCCGGACAAGAGCTCAGGGCATCCGTTTGGCCTATCCGAAAATATCCGCTATGCTGCATAGAGCGTATATTCAACGGCTGGCAAAAACGCTTTCAGAAGCCATTGAGTTGGATAAACTCCGTTTCAAAACAGAAGAAATCCAAGGGAAACAGATTCTTGAGAATATAACCAACAATTTCCCCTATATTTTACAAGGCGCTCCCTGTTTAAATCTTCAAGGAAAAGGAGCCGGACTGCCTGCTTTTGTGATCAGTCCCGGTCCGAGTTTGGAAGAGGCTTTGCCGATAATTAAATTGAAAGAACAACAAGCTTTGCTTATTTCAGTCGATACCGCCTATCGTATTTTGTACAAGAATGGGATTCATTCTGATCTTGTGGTCAGTTTGGATTTTACTGAGCTAAACGCGCGCCATTTTGACGGCTTAGATGATGATACGGCATATCTGGTGGCATATCCCGGTGTCCATCCCGAAATAGTCAAAATGTATGAAGGCCGGACATTTTTTTTCGATCATTCGGCAACGGTTGATTATGACAGTGGAGCGCTGCCTATTCTAGAAAAACTGCATTCATTGGGAACTTTGGGTAAATTAATCTCTTACGGTTCGACCGCTCATTCTGCCTACCATTTGGCCAGGTTTATGGGGTGCATGCCTATCATCCTGATTGGCAATGACTTATCTTTTCCATTCACGAAGTGGTATGCAAAAAATGCCATGCAGCATGAACTAGATCAGCCTGGTCGCCAAAATGAACAATTGCTTGAGGTTGAGGCGAACGACGGCCGAAAGGTTAAAACCAGCGGTCTATACAAAATATATCTTGATACGTTTTCTGAATTAATTCAGAAAACAGCTGGTAGAGTGATCAATACTTCAGTACATGGTGCAAAGATTCAAGGAACTGTTTTCGGCTCACTTGAAAACGTTATTGAATCATTTTCTAAAACAGCAATAGATAAGTCCTTTATTTTGAATGGGTTATATGTAGATTCATATAGAAAAAAACACAATCTGAAAGATGAAATAAAACACTTATCAACCACTTGCAGAAATACCAAAAGGCAGCTCCATAAACTTATCAAGCGAACGCAATCGCTCGAACCGGATTCCGGAGAGTTTCATGGATACATCAAAAAAATAATGCTGGATTTCACATCGCTTTTATCAAGCCAGAAAACTATTTTCGAATTGTGCATACCTCTCTGTCCACGATCAACAACTGCTATCATTGGGCAATCTGGGGATGTAGGCCTGTTAGGCGGGAAAAATTCACAGCAAAATAAGTTGGCCAAAGAACGCTATGAGCAGTTTCTAACCGATTTAAAAAAATCGGCCGACATAAATGCCGAGGCTCTGGAAAAGGCCTTCAAGTTAATGCAATAATTAAAGTTCTAGAGGATAAATTTAATACTGAAAAACATATAGGCATGAAACAAGTGAGTAAGTTTAGAGTTAAAATAAATAATTATTTACCTGACGGCAACATTAAGATCATATGTTTTTGTCTACTGATGGCTTTTTTGCAAGGTAGTTTGTTTGTAGGCACTCAGTTGGCTCTAACGGGAACCCCTTCAAGTCCATTAGACGATACATATATCCATTTACAATATGCCAAACAAATAGCTCAGGGGCATTATTTCCAATATCAGGAAGGTGAACCAGTTACCAGCGGTGAGACCAGTTTTTTATATGCCCACATTTTGGCAATAGGTTACTTGATTGGATTCCATGGTTCCGGATTATTAGTTTGGGCCTATCTAATCGCTTGGTTGAGTGTAAGTGCAATTCTTTATTTTTTGATACAGGTTGGTAAAAACTTATCTTTTCCATTGGCGGGTTGGGGTGCTGCAGTCATGATTTTCTGTTCGGGAAGTCTGGCTTGGGCCTTTTGGAGCGGAATGGAAATTGCGCTTTTCACCTCCTTATTGTTTCTTGTTTATTATTTGCTTTTACAGCGCGAACTTTCTCCGGACAAAATCTGGATTGTAATGGGGCTGCTAATTTTGTGTAGACCTGAAGGTGGTATTGTTGTTTTGACAATTCTTTTAATTACAGTGATCTATTTTTTCTTGTATCCAAAAAAGTTTATATTCACGGAAAACAAGCAATCAAAATCACTTTCTATCGAGGATAAACTTCGCCTTTTTAATTTTCCGTTTTTGTTTTTCATTGCATCAATCATCGGTCCCTTCTTTTTTTATTTCCTGACGACAGGACGGATGACCAGCAATAGCCTCCTGGCAAAGAGCCTGCTATATAATCCCATTATGACCGCTTATGAAAAATTGATAGAAATTGTCTCGAATTTGGGAGAGATAGTGCTTTTCTTCTTTGGGCATCCTACAGTAACACCAATGATCAGTGAATATGTGGTTCCAGGAACAATTCTCTTTGCATTATGTGGTCTGGTGGGTTTGGTATTTCTTGTGGATAAAAAGAATATCTGGTATTCGCTCATTTTTGGAGTGCCTTTGTTTGTAGTGTTGATCGCTGTCAGCACATTGGAGGTTTGGCCACTTCATAATTACCGTTATCTTCTTCCCTACCTTTGCTTATTTATCTTTCTTGGATTTATTGGCATTGAGACTCTTTTCAGATTCATTAAAATTTCTGATTCTATGCCGGTTGTGGCTATTTTCATTGTCGCCATCTTATTACAAATTTCATACATTCCGGCCTGGGCGGGCCGATTTGCCAAGAATGCCTTGACGATCTATGAAAAGCAAATTCAAACCGCCAAGTGGATTAATCAATTTCTTCCTGGTGATCACCCAATAGCGATTAATGATGCGGGAGCATTGGCTTATTTCGGGCAGCGTAAAATTTATGATCTTGTAGGTCTCGTCACCAGCAATACAACCGTCGTTTACCGAATGGGCGAGGGGGGGCTTTATGAGTCTTATAATCACATTCCAGAGGAAATTCGGCCAAATTACGCTGTCGTGTTTCCCACATGGTTCGAGCAATCGGCGGTAATCTATGACATTTTTCATCAACCTCTGGTTACATTTCCCGATCCTTTTGATCATACTTTCGGCAAAACCGTTTATCGTATCAACTGGAATTACATGGGGATGGAAGAGAATCCCAGAGAAGCCACATTAGAAGAAGACTGGATCGTTAAAGATTCACTAGATGTTGCAGATATTTGGAGCGAAGACGATCACCGTTATAGATTTCATCTTCAAGGAAACGAATTCCCAAAAATCCCAATTCCATTTCGCCGGAATTTTGGTTATCACGAAGAAATCGATAAATTATGGCCTGGTTTTGAAGACGAACAGGAAGAGTTGATTCCCTTACTACGAGAAAAAGGCATTCTTAACCGGTTTGATATTGTCGATGCAGGGAGACGCATCGACGGCGATGAGCAATTCATGATGGGGAACCTGGAACCTGAAAAACCAGCTTATTTGATTATGCGCACCTGTTATGGAATGGGAGAACATTATCAATTTACTTACCGTATGGGAGTGTTTGTCAATGATATTTATTTAGGAGAGTGGAAGGTATCTGGGAGTTCTTGGAATTGGTATGAGCCTGTGTTTACCATTCCAAAAAATATGATAAAAGACGAATATATTCGTATTAGAATCAAAAATCTGGGATCGAGATTTTTTCCTTTTTACGGTTCGTATTATTATTGGATATGCCAGGAAAAGTCTCCACAGGCCTAGCCGTGGGACTGCGCAGGCGGGAACGCTTGCTCCCGCCCTCATGGGTAAAACAAGCGTTCTCGCTTGTATCGTCCTCGCTTGTAAGCATGCCCGCTTGTAATAATAGCCTTATTCCGCCGTGCGGCGGAGACCGTTATAAATACTATGAAAGGTGAATGTCATGAGCAATCATTCAACATTATCAAGACGAGAATTTACGACATCATCCGTTTTGGGGAGTATGGTTTTGGTATCGGCGATAGGTAGAAAATCAGCCGGTTCTGAACAAAAAACTAATCCAATACGGCTGGGGGGGCCTGTATTCGAAAAATATGAATCTCCTGAAGAATGGTCTGCTGCCATGAAGCAGTTGGGGTACAGCGCAGCTTATTGCCCGGTCAATGCAAACCAAAGTGATGATGTTATCAAGGCTTATGAAAAAGAAGCCCAAAAAGCAAATATCATGATCGCGGAAGTGGGGGCGTGGAGTAATCCCATCAGTCCCAATGAAGAAGAAAGACAGAAGGCGATCAAGCGATGCAAGACCCAATTGGCATTAGCCGACAAGATCGGCGCAAACTGCTGTGTCAACATCAGCGGTTCAAGAAGCGAAGAAAACTGGGCCGGGCCACATCCGGATAATTTAACTCAGGAGACGTTCGATTTAATCGTCGAAACTATTCGTGATATTATTGACGATGTTAAACCCAAACGTACATTTTATACATTGGAAATGATGCCCTGGGGGTATCCTGATTCACCGGACTCTAACGTCGAGTTGCTCAAGGCTATCGACCGCCAGCATTTTGCAGTTCATATAGATCCTGTCAATATCGTCTGCAGTCCACAGCGTTATTTCAAAAACGGAGATTTAATTCGTGAATGTTTCGAAAAACTGGGACCATATATCAAGAGTTGCCACGCCAAAGATATCATTCTTTCCGATAAATTGACTGTTCATCTTGATGAGATTCGCCCTGGTCTTGGTAAGTTGAGATATGATGTTTTCTTAAAAGAGCTGAGTAAGCTTTCGGGCGTTGGATTAATGATTGAGCATTTGAAAACGGCCGAAGAATACAGTCAAGCCGCTAAGCATATCCGTTCGGTCGCTCAAAAAATTGGCTTGACTATGGCCTGATACTTATGAAAAAATAGTTTTGCTTGAACTATAAAATCCACGGTTCGCGCATAGGTCTTGATAGCAGCCAATTTGCGGGTGGGTCATCTACAAATCTTTCCTTTTTGGGATCCCATTTCAATTTGCGTCCCAATAACATTGAGATATGACCAATATGGGCTATGGTTATGGTGCGGTGACCGATTTCAGCCGGTGCGTAACATTGATTACGTGATTTGATGCAATCCAGGAAATTTCTCTGTTCGCCTCCTGGGCATGTATAAAGGTGAGTTTCATTCGAGCCTATTTCCTCTTTCAATATTGATTCAGGTTCAGCCTTCAACGGTGCTCGCCAGCCGTCGTTGGCAATCCATCCATCTGTACCTTCAAAGCGAATTCCAGGGCTTTTCGATCGAATAATTAATTGAACTCCGTTTGCATATTTGCATTCAATGCGGAATTTGGTTGAGGTATTGTAGAGTCCTTCATGGGGAAATATTCCCTGCCCGTCCACTTCAACCGGACCGGAATGTTCCGTGTCATTGGCCCATTGGGCGAGGTCGATAAGATGTGCGCCCCAGTCGGTCAGCATTCCACCGGAGTAATCGAGTATCCAGCGGAAATTCCAATGGCAGCGGGCGGGACAATAAGGAGCTTCGGGAGCTTGACCGAGCCACATGTCGTAATCGAAGCCTTCAGGTACAGGCTGCGGCTCCATGCTGGCTTCACGAATCGAGTAACCGCTGGGTAAATCAACATGGATTGTCTGCAATTTGCCAATTCTACCGTCGCGAACCAATTCGCACATTTTATGATAAACATCCACCGAGCGGTTTTCGGAAGCGGTTTGGAAAACCCGGTTATGTTTTGTTATCGTGTCGCTGAGAATTCGTCCTTCTTGTACAGTCAAAGTGAGAGGTTTTTCACACATAACATCTTTTCCAGCTTTGGCTGCCATGACAGACGGTATAACATGCCAGTGATCCGGCGTAGCGTTCATAACCGCATCAATATCCTCTCGTGCGATTAAATCACGGAAATCGTTATAATCGTCACAACCTTTGTATTTGCCTTTTTCTCTTAAAGCCGCATAACGTTCTTCAGTCAGTTTTTTTGCACCGATTCTTCTTTCTTGGTCTACATCGCAAACGGCAATTATTTGAGCGTCTTTTTCTGTGAGAAAACGTTTGATATTCCTGTTCACGCCATGATCACCGGTACCAATAATTCCCAAAGTTATTCGTTCGCTGGGAGAGACTCCCTCGCGACCGATAACCGTAGAAGAGATTACAAGTGGTGCAGCCAAAGTTCCAGCAGCAACAGCAGTTCCACCCACTAAAAATCGCCTTCGCGACATATTTTTCTTACGGTTCATCATTTCCAATCCCTTCAATTTAATGGTTTTGTTTTAAAAATATATTTATTATGACCCAAGAGTCTACTAAATAGGGTATGTTTTCATAAATTATTCGAGATAACAAGGACTTTAAGGGTGACCGAACTAAAAAGGCTCTGTATAAAAGATAGATTAGACAGGTGCACATACTTCTGTTAATTTCACCAAAATACTATGAACGGGAAGAGGAATGATAAATAAAACAGGAATTATTTGGCGTAAAATCCAGCGTTTTTTTAGCCGAAGCGAATGGCTGATTCGTTTATTCAAACTCTCAAAATCCACTGAGACTGTAGCAGAAACCGGGCTGATTATGGTGCAAATCGATGGTTTATCGAGAAATCAAATTGAATGGGCCTTAAAAGAAGGGCGTATGCCGTTTGTCAATCAGTTAATCCAAAAGCAAAACTATAATCTCCATTCCCATTATTCGGGATTACCCGCAAGCACTCCGGCGGTTCAAGGAGAACTGTTCTATGGAGTGAAAAGTATAGTCCCTGCTTTTAGTTATTATGACAAAGAATTAAAGCGTATCATTTGTTTATATTATCCTGAGGATGCCCAAGAAATCGAAAACCGATTGAAAAGAAAAGGCGAGCCTCTTTTAAAAGGGGGGAGTATCTACTCAAGTATTTACTCCGGTGGAGCGGAAGAAAACCATTTTTGTTTCTCAAAAATGGGATTCAGTCATTTGCTATGGCACTACAATACCTACAAATTTTCAATTTTACTTTTGCTTAATTTTTATAGTTTAATTCGAACAGGCGTTTTGTTGATCGTCGAAACCGTTTTGGCTTTTATTGATCTGTTTCGTGGATTCATCACCAGAAAGGATTTCTGGGAAGAGATCAAGTTCGTCCCCACCCGAGTCGGAATATGTATTTTGTTGCGCGAATTGATCACCATCGGAGTCAAAATGGATGTAAGCCGTGGTCTACCCATTATTCACTTAAATTTGGTTGGGTATGATGAACAAGCTCACAGACGGGGACCTAGTTCCCTTTTTGCCCACTGGACTCTTCGCGGAATCGATGACGCCATCAAAAGAATATATCAGGCAGCCAGGCGATCCCCTTATCGAGATTACACTTTGTGGATTTTTTCAGACCACGGTCAAGAAAACTCAACTCCATTTATTTTCGAGCATCATCAAACCATCGATCAAGCCATCAAAAAAATTTTTGATGAAGCAAATACAAACCATAGAAAAAGAGAAAAAAGAGGGCGTGGGATACAGCTCCAGCGAATTCGAGTGTTGAATTGGAAACGATTGCACGAAATGCTACCCCATTTTATCATTGAACCTACAAGCGATAAAGAAACATTGCCAATTGTAACAGCGATGGGACCATTAGGATTTATTTACACACGTCAAGAAATGAAGCCAGAAGAAAAAGAACGGGTGGCTACAGCTCTGGTAAATAAAGCACGAATTCCAATGGTCATGACTACAAATAAACCAGGGGAGATTAAAGTATGGACAGAAAAAGGTGTCTATAATTTACCCAGTCAAGCCAACAAAATACTCGGTCCAAATCATCCTTTCCTTGAAGAAGTGTCACATGATCTGATTCAGCTGTGTCATCATCCAGACACCGGTGATTTTATTTTCTGTGGCTGGACACCATCCGGAAAAAGTCTCACCTTTCCAAACGAAAATGGTTCGCATGGCGGATTTGGCTTGGAAGAAACAAACGGATTTGCCATACTTCCATGCGATACTCCAATACTTACTAAAGATAAAAATTATTTAAGACCGATGGATTTGAGAAAAGCGGCTCAATATTTACTTGGACGAGCGGAATGGTCTTTTGAAACAAACAAAATTAAGACTCCATCTGAAGAGAAAATCTTGCGGATAATGACTTATAATGTTCATAGTTGTATTGGAATGGACGGAAAAGTATCTCCGCAACGTATCGCACGTGTTATTGCCCGGCAGAATCCCGATATAGCCGCTTTACAAGAATTGGATGTAGGGCGTATTCGTACGCAAAGCAATGATCAAGCCAAAATGATAGCCAATTTTTTACAAATGGGACTCCATTTCCATCCGGCGATGCAGATTGAGGAAGAGCTTTACGGAGATGCCATCCTAAGCCGATTCCCGATGCAATTGGCGCAAGCGAACGGTTTGCCCAGATTATCCAAACACGCTCACCTTGAACCTCGTGGTGCTTTGTGGGTAACAATCGAGACCGGTGGGAATACAATCCAAATCATTAATACCCATTTAGGATTAAATGGAAAAGAGCGTTTAAGTCAGACAAAAGCGCTGCTAGGTGAGGACTGGATAGGCCATCCTGACTGTGAGGAACCCATTATATTATGTGGAGATTTTAACAGTGTCCCCGGATCAAAAGTGTATAGACTTCTTAAAACTCATTTTCGAGATTCACAAATGGAATTAAAAGGACACCGTCCTCAAAAGACCTGGTTTGGAACATGCCCATTAGTAAGAATCGATTACGTGTTTATCAGTTCTCAGTTTGAAGTCGTTCAGGTGCAAGTCCCCGATGATGATCTATGCTGTACTGCTTCAGACCATTTACCACTCATCGTTGATTTAAAGTTGAAAACATAGGAATTTTGTAATATCGAGAGTAAAAAAAGAAGTCATATGGACACAAAGGATGGATTATAATTCACCGTTATCTTTTTCAAGGAAGGAAAAAGTATTTTTTTCAAAATAATTACTCACCGGTTGTCCTTGAAACCAGCTGGCGTAAATTGCATCAAACCCCATCGGTTCACCACCAATATCCACATACTCGATTTGTTGATAAGGAAAGAAGACCGTATGGATCATTTCACGGATCTGTTCAATTGCGCCCTTCCCAGGAGGAACACTTTCCAAAGCCTTAACAGGTATGCAATATAAAATAAGACCTTCCTTATCTTTAACCTTTATTTTTCCAAGAAAACGTTTTCCATTCAGCAAATGAACTTCAACCATTTCACCAATCATAATTTATATTCCTCTTTTTGAAATTAAATCCTTTCTTTTATACAACAAGGCTTTCAGAAGACTTTATTTAATAGCCGAAGCATGGTTACAATCAAAAAAATAGGTATTCTGTTGATTCATAAGAACCAATGCTATAATCCAATAGTTTATACTAACAAAGTTTAACGAGGAGACAAAAGTATGAAAGCGTTACAATTATTTCTTTTTGTTTTGTTTGTATTAACTGCTCAGCTATTTTGCTGGAGCGGCGAGTCCATTCAAAATCTTCCTGAGATCGATGAAAACACTATGCGAATCTTTTTCGTCCGTCATGCAGAGACGATGCACAATGCCAATCCCAATATGACTCATTCTCAAGAGGGTTATTACCGCATTACAGAAAAAGGAGAAAAACAAGCCAAGGTGATCGGTGAAGTGTTACGAAATTCACCGATTGTGGCCGCATTCACATCCGAGACTGATAGGACACTAAAAACGTTGGAATTATCCGGACTTGCGGAAGCACATAATCTTGAAATTAAACAAGATGCTGCATTCAATCGTCCTGAGGCAGGCTTAAAAAAAGATGGCACACCAACGAATTTCAGGTGGAGAATTGAACAATGGCGGGAGGGGCATGATCCAAGACCCGAAAACGGTGAATCATTATCTGACGCCGTTCAAGATACTTTCGAACAACTCCGTCATGTGGAAAAAGGTTATGGGAAAGCAGTTGTGATAGTCACGCATGGGGATATCATTGCCGGAGTGGCAGGATCAGCGGATGGTTATCCTCCTTGGAAGCGTTGGAGTAATTTTCAATCAAATACCGGTTCGATTACAGTCATCGATTTGGAGAAAGACGGACCGGCGGCTCTGCGTGCATTCAATATTACACCTGACATCAACGAATAATTTCGAGATTGATTAAAGAAAAAAGCATCGCTTTTGATAAATAAAAAACTGAAAATTTTGGAGGTGTGCAATGGCTGATATTTCTTTACTCTCCACCATCAAAGGATCGCTTCTGGAAAACTTTTTTCCATCGGGATGGGATTTGAAAAAAATAGACCAATGCTGTCAAAACCCACCGGAATCTATAACTCAGAAACAACCATGGTGGAACAATGATTTTGAGCCGGTTCAATGTGACAATCTGGAAGAATTTGATGCGAAAATGGGGCATGAGATCGCAAAAACCATCCGAGACTATCGGGTTTCCAATCGCCCTTTGGCATTGATACTTCCAGTCGGTCCAATGGGAATGTATAAATGGGCTGTTTATTTCTTGAAGGAATGGCAAATTAAATGCGACCATGTTCATGGCTTTAACATGGACGAATGGTCAGATGCGGAAGGCAATACAACTCCACCCGACGCTCCCGGTTCATTTCAAGGAGCTATGGAAGAGGTATTTTATGGTCCTTTGGATGATTTGACGCTTCCTCCTGGACAACGTCATTTCGCTTCAAAAGACGATTTACCCAATTATCCTTTGAAAATTGCTGAAATATTGCAGCAAGGGGGTGGATTGGTAGTGGTTTTCGGTATTGGCCGGGTTTGTCATATTGCATTCTGGGAACCCCATTTTGCGGAAGAATTTTCTGAAGAAGAATGGAAAAAACAAACGTATCGCATCGCCGCCCGGCTGCATCCTTTAACGATTGAGCAAAATTCTATCACCAGTTTTAAAAGCCGTACTACCTTGGTTTCCTGTAATGCCAATACCATTGGTCCGGGGATTTTTCTGAAAGCGGATCGAATTATCGGTGGATGCGACGGTGCTCTTGGCAGA
>CAZXSQ010000001.1:0-2833 GCA_964643335.1 uncultured bacterium | reverse complement strand
GGCAGAGGCATGCAGTGGCAAGGCATGAGTTTGTGGATCACCTTACGATACGGTCCGGATATATGGCTTCCTTCCACCTTTATGCCCACGTTACCTGGACGGTTGTTTTTCCTCAAAGAACTAGCGGGCCCGTTAGAGGCTGAATGCAACTGATCCAATTTTGAAATTATAAATAATCTGGGGCGGTTATTATATCGCCCCCTATTTTTTTCGTAAAAAAGTAAGGAGAAGATTAACAAGAATTAATGGCAAACGATAATCAACCTTTCACCGCAGTTGTAACAGGTCTGATATGTCTGGACGCTATCCAACAATCTGATGATTCATATAAATTATTTACCGGTGGTACATGCATTAATGTGTTAACCATTTTGAAAACTTACGGATGGAATGTCATACCGATAGGACGCATCGGCAACGATCAAGCCGGAGAATTTGTTTTTAATGATTTGAATTTTTTAAATATTGATACTCGTTACATCAGTCGTGAAAACGATATTTTTACACCAATCTATATTGAAATCATTTCAGAAGAAGGGCATTGCTTTCAACACAAATGCCCGAACTGCAGCCAAAAATTTGCGGATTTCATTCCTATATCTAAAGACAGAATGTATGAAATTACTAATGTAATGCCTGCTCGAATCAATGTTGGCTATATTGACCGTGTTTCTGAAGCCTCGATCTTATTGGCACAAGAATGCAAAAAGAGAGGAGCGTTGATTTATTTCGAGCCCAACAGGCCGGGAGAACGGGCACTGTTTCATCAATGCCTCGAATTAGCAGATATTGTTAAATATTCTGGTGAAAAAATGGCTTGTGAAAGGGAAACAATAGCAAAATACTCAATCCCTATTGAAATCGTAACATGGGGTCACAAAGGATTACAATTCCGAATAAGCAATTCAGAACAAAAAAGTGATTGGAATCGGATACCTGCGGTAGCATGTTCCAACTTTGTAGACGCAGCAGGATCGGGAGATTGGCTCAGTGCTCATTTTATCCATCAAATCTCAGAGAAAAGAGTAAATATAGAAAATCTGCTTCAATCTGATACCTTATATCCATTGCTACAACAAGCTCAGCAAGTTGCTTCAGAGAATTGCCGATTCGAAGGAGCACGGGGATCGATGTACAAACCTGAAGACATACAAAAAGGATCGGGTTTTTGTCCGTATTGTGAATTTTAAAGAGTAACGTGAACACATTATTGGGATCCTATCAACACGTTTTGAAGAAATCTCTTCTCAGGTTATAGACAACGTGCATCAAATCAATCCAATCAGTAAATCTCCCAGTTGTTGATAATGACCGGCGGTTCTACTTCCTCATCTGTTTTCAAAAGTACGGCGCGATCCAATTGGATTTGTACAGCCGATTGGCCGCCAAACTGAATAAACGGAATAATGCGTGATACTTCACCAGGAAAGGGTGGAATCAAAAACGATTTAACCACCCATTGATCCTTTTCCTCAACCATTACATTATCCTGTGAGAAGATCAAATCACTTAAATCTGTGGTGTCGGTTAAACCGGCTCTTATCTCCAATGGTGCAACATTAGATTTAACGTTCATCGTCAAGCGAAACGCTCCGCTATAATTCCTGGGGAGAATTCGGTTTAAAGTTATTGTTGCATCTCCCAAAGAAGTTCCAGGCTGCTCGAGAACAGCGTTGATTATATGAAATCCTTCTTGGGCTTCTTCAGTTTCTATTCGTTCCACTTCTACACCAATGCCTCTGACTATACGGTCATCAGCGCGAGATTCGAATGACATGACACCTAAAGCATTACTTTCGTAGAGACGTATATCATCAATATGCATAAATTGAGGTTGCTGAGCACCGAAGCGGAGACTGAAATTTATCATTTCAGTGGTGAAATTGGCAAAAGGGTCAGCGACAAAATCAAAGAAAATCCACTTCTCTTCATATCCTTCCGGAATGGTATTGGTTAAGGAAAAACCGCTCCATGGTTCTTCTGTAATCTGCATTCGAGTCTGTATATCGTATGGTACATTTTCAAGATAGATGCGATATTGAACCCGCCAATACACTTCCTCACTGTTTTCCGGTCTTTCTATATCGGTTTGGAGTAATTCGTTCCAAGCAATTTCAGTCCCACCAGGAAGATCGATTTCCAAACATCCGGTATCATTCCCTGGTATATCATCAAATACACCGATGACATTGATGCCGTTGGGATTGAGTGGACCTGGATCAAAGTCATTGAAATCCGAATCGATGACCAATTCTCCCGTTTCAAACAAATCTTGACCATCAATGACGGGAACAATATACAATAATAGTATGATTAAAAAGTAGAGTCTCATTTTTTACCTCCTTCAAACTCAATCGATAAATCACACTATTATTTCTGATATTGTTGAGGAAAGTCAAGTATTTTTTAAAATAAAATTGTTCCGGAACATCCACATGTTTTCTCTATTAATTAGCACCTATTAAGGGTTCCAGGAATTTTATCATCTTTATTGATGGTGAAAACTTGGATGTTATCCACATATATTTCACTTCGCTGTACATCTTCAGCGGCTTGGAAAAATGGTTTAACAAATCCGGATTGAGAGTCATGTAGAACGGAAAGGTCCCGCCAATTTTGATTCATTTTTGAAGAAACAAGAAATTGTTCCAAACCGAGAACCGGGGTGGTTAAATTGCCGTTTTGGTCACAATCGATCAAACCGATAAACACTTGCGCGGAAGGATGGCTCGCCCTGGCAGTTGCCCTTACCATTACCTTATCCGTATCAGGCACTGGAATGGCAAACAAAGTGTTCGTACGCGTATCATCGAAGAGATCCCGGAAGAGATCG